>NZ_JBVHZH010000001.1:17405-227745 GCF_055574515.1 Streptomyces sp. NPDC029466 | reverse complement strand
ACCCTACCATACATCCTCCCCCCTTCCCCCCCCCCCCCCCCCCCACCCCCCCACCCCCCCCCCCCCCCCCCCCCCCCCCCCCCCCCCCCCCCCCCCCCCCAGGGCCCGCTGAGCGTGCCTCAGACCGAACGGAAGGCCAGCACCACGTTGTGGCCGCCGAAGCCGAACGAGTCGTTCAGCGCCACGATCCGGCCCTCGGTCGGCAGCTGCCGGGGCTCGCCACGGACGATGTCCGCGTCGGCCTCCGGGTCGAGCTGGTCGATGTTGATCGTCGGCGGGGCGACACGGTTCTTGAGCGCGAGGACGGTGGCCACCGTTTCGATGCCGCCCGCGCCACCCAGGAGGTGACCGGTCATCGACTTCGTGCTGGTGATGGCCATGTGGTCGACGTCGTCACCGAACGCCTTGCGCAGCGCCCGGAGCTCACCGACGTCACCGGCCGGCGTCGAGGTGGCGTGCGCGTTGACGTGCACGATCTCGGCGGGCTGGAGGTCGGTGTTGTCGAGGAGGTTCTGCAGCGCCGCCGCGATGCCGTTGCCGGACGGCTCGGGCTGCGTGATGTGGTGCGCGTCGGCCGAGATGCCCTGGCCGACGGCCTCCGCGTAGATCTTGGCGCCGCGGGCCTTGGCGTGCTCCTCGGACTCCAGGACGATCACGCCCGCGCCCTCGCCGAGCACGAAGCCGTTGCGGTCGACGTCCCAGGGGCGGGAGGCGCCCTGCGGGTCGTCGTTGTTCTTGGACATCGCCATCATGTTGCCGAACGCGACGATCGGCAGCGGGTGGATGGCGGCCTCCGTGCCACCCGCGACGACGACGTCGGCACGGCCGGAGCGGATCATCTCGATCGCGTAGCCGATGGCCTCGGCACCCGACGCGCACGCCGAGACCGGCGTGTGCACCCCGGCCCGGGCGTTGAACTCGATGCCGACGTTCGCGGACGGCGAGTTCGGCATCAGCATCGGCACGGTGTGCGGGGAGACGCGGCGTACGCCCTTCTCCTTGAGCACGTCGTACTGGTCGAGCAGGGTCGTCACACCGCCGATACCGGAGGCGATGACGGCGCCCAGACGGTCGGGGTTGACCGCGGTGTCCTCGCCCGCCTTGGCGGTGAAGCCCGCGTCCTTCCAGGCCTCCTGGGCCGCGACGAGCGCGAACTGCGCCGAGCGGTCCAGCTTGCGGGCCTGCGGACGCGGAATGATCTCGGTGGGCTCCACGGCGATCTGCCCGGCGATACGCACCGGCAGATCGGCGGCCCAGTCCTGTTCGAGGGTGCTGACACCGGAGCGTCCGGCGAGCAGGGCCTCCCAGGTCGAAGCGGTGTCGCCACCCAGCGGTGTGGTTGCGCCGATACCGGTGACGACCACGGTGCGATTGGTCGCATTCACGGGAATTCTTACTCCACGGGTAGAGGGGTTGGAATCGACGGCGCCACCGCGGGGTGGCGACATGCGCAGAGCTGGATCAGCTCTGGTGCTTGAGGATGTACTCGGTCGCGTCGCCGACCGTCTTGAGGTTCTTGACGTCGTCGTCCGGGATCTTCACGTCGAAGCGCTCTTCGGCGGCGACGACGACCTCGACCATGGACAGCGAGTCAACGTCCAGGTCGTCGGTGAAGGACTTGTCCACCTGGACGTCCTCGGTGGGGATCCCGGCGATCTCGTTCACGATCTCGGCGAGACCGGCGACGATCTCTTCCTGAGTGGCGGCCATGATGGCGCTCCTTCGGTCATTTTAAGGGGAAACTGCGTTACTTGCGGTGAAGATCCTTGCGACGGCCGGGACGTCCGGGGACGTACGGTGCTGCGCAGATCTTGCCTAGGGGAGGGTAACCACCGTCGCGGCGTAGACGAGACCCGCCCCGAAGCCGATGACCAGCGCGGTGTCGCCGCTCTTGGCCTGTCCGGTCGCCAACAGCCGCTCCATGGCGAGCGGAATGGAGGCGGCCGAGGTGTTGCCGGTGGTCTCCACGTCGCGGGCGACCGTGACGCTCTCCGGCAGCTTCAGAGTCTTCACCATCGAGTCGATGATCCGCATGTTGGCCTGGTGCGGAATGAAGACGTCCAGGTCGTCCGGGCTGACTCCGGCCGCGTCCAGCGCCTGCTGGGCGACCTTCGCCATCTCGAACACCGCCCACCGGAAGACCGCCTGGCCCTCCTGGGTGATGGCGGGGTAGCGGACCTCCTCCGGAGCGGGGCGGCCCTCGGGCGCGTCTCCTCCGGGGACCGGGGTGGGGCGGTAGACGTCCCAGCCGAGGGTCTGCTTGATGGTCTCGGACTTGTCGCCCTCCGAGCCCCAGACCGTCGGGCCGATCGCGGGCACGTCGGCCGGGCCGACGATCACCGCACCGGCCCCGTCACCGAAGAGGAAGGCCGTCGCGCGGTCCTCCAGGTCGGTCAGGTCCGAGAGCCGCTCCACGCCGAGGACCAGCACATACTCCGCCGAGCCCTCGGTCACCAGGCCCTTGGCCAGAGTGAGTCCGTAGCCGAAGCCCGCACAGCCCGCCGAGATGTCGAACGCGGCCGGCTTGCCGGCACCGATACGGTGCGCGATCTCGGTCGCGATCGCCGGGGTCTGCTTGAAGTGCGACACCGTGGAGACGATCACGGCGCCGATCTGCTCGGGCGTGATCCCGGCGTCGGCGATGGCCTTGCCGGACGCCTCGACCGACATGGTCGCCACGGTCTCCTCGGGGCCCGCCCAGTGGCGGGTCGCGATACCGGACCGCGAGCGGATCCACTCGTCGGACGAGTCGATGTGCTTGAGGATCTCCTCGTTCGGCACGACACGCGTCGGGCGGTAGCCGCCGACGCCCATGATCCGCGCGTACGGTGCGCCCTTCGAGGGCTTGATCTTCGAGGTCATGCGCTGCGGACTCCTATTCGGCCGGGGCGGATTGCTCGGCGAGCAGCGTGCGGGCCGCGTCGAGGTCGTCGGGCGTCTTGAGGGCGAGGGTCCGCACGCCGGGCAGGGCGCGCTTGGCCAGGCCGGTGAGCGTGCCGCCGGGAGCCGCCTCGATGAGCGTGGTGACCCCGAGCTCCTTGAAGGTCTCCATGCACAGGTCCCAGCGCACGGGGTTGGCCACCTGGCCCACCAGCCGCCGCACCAGGTCCTGGCCGGAGGAGACCAGCGCGCCGTCCTTGTTGGAGACGTAGCGGGTGCGCGGATCGGCGACCGACAGCTGGGTGGTCGCGGATTCCAGGGCCGAGACGGCGGGTGCCATGTGGTGAGTATGGAACGCGCCGGCCACCTTCAGCGGTACGACCCGGCGAGTGCCTTCCGGCTTGTTCTCGACCAGTGCGGCGATCTGCTCGGCGGTGCCCGCGGCAACGATCTGGCCGGCGCCGTTCACATTCGCCGGAGTCAGGCCCAGCTGCTCCAGATGCGGGATGACCACTGCCTCGTCGCCGCCCAGCAGCGCGGCCATACCGGTCTCGGTGACGGCGGCGGCCTCGGCCATCGCCTGGCCGCGCCGGCGCACCAGCTGCATCGCGGCCTCGTCGGACAGCGTGCCGGCCAGTGCGGCGGCGGCCAGCTCACCGACGCTGTGGCCGGCCACCGCGCCGGTCTGCGTGGCGACGTCGTCGGTCGTGGCGAACAGCTGACGGGCGGAGAGCAGGGCGGAGGCCACCAGCAGCGGCTGCGCCACCGCGGTGTCACGGATCTCCTCCTCGTCCGCCTTCGTGCCGTAGTGGACCAGGTCCAGATCAATGGCGGCCGACCAGGCGCGGAGCCGGTCCTCGACACCGGGGAGGTCGAGCCAGGGAGTCAGGAAGCCGGGCGTCTGAGCGCCTTGGCCGGGAGCGACGAGTACGAGCACCCTCACACTCTCTCTTGTGGGTGGTTCCGCCCGCCCGTGGGGACAAGGACGAAGAACCATCGGGGGAATTGTTGGTGTCCGACAAAAGTCTAGGGTTGGGCCTCACCGTCAGCCAGACGCCCCAGAATCAACGCGATACGGAGGGTGAACGCCGAGCGCACATCAGAGGGTGACCAGCCGGTGACGTCGGTCACACGTCGCAGCCGATAGCGCACGGTGTTGGGGTGCACGAAGAGCATCCTGGCGGCCCCCTCCAGACTGCTCGCCTGCTCCAGGTAGACGCTCAGCGTTTCGAGCAGCGCCGACCCGGCTTCCTCCAGCGGTCTGTAGATCTCCTCCACCAACTGCTCGCGCGCGACCGGGTCGGAGGCCATCGCGCGCTCCGGCAGCAGATCGTCCGCGAGCACCGGCCGCGGGGCGTCCGGCCAGGCGGCACAGGCCCGCAGTCCGGCGGCGGCGGCCTGCGCCGAGCGGGTCGCGGCCAGCAGATCGGAGACGACCGGGCCGGCCACCACGGGTCCGGCGGCATACGGGCCGATCAGGGCCTTCGCGGCCTTCAGCGGATTGTCCGAGCCGCCCGCGATCACCACCAGACGGGAGCCCAGTACACCGGTCAGGACCTGGAGCTTGGCGTGCCGGGCGGCCCGCCGGATCGCCTCCACGGTCAGCTCGCTGTCCCCGTCCGGCGCGGTGCCCAGCACCACACACACATGCTCGGGGGAGTTCCAGCCCAGCGCCGCCGCACGGGAGACCGCGCCCTCGTCGGCCTCCCCCGACAGCACCGCGTTGACCACGAGGGACTCCAGCCGGGCGTCCCAGGCGCCGCGGGCCTCGGCCGCCTGGGCGTAGACCTGGGCGGTGGCGAAGGCGATCTCCCGGGCGTAGACCAGCAGCGCCTCGCGCAGCACGGACTCATCGCCCGGGGCCGCGACCTCGTCGATCGCGGACTCCATGACCTCGATGGTCGTACGGACCATCTCCACGGTCTGCCGCAGCGTGATCGCCCGGGTCAGCTCGCGCGGCGCCGTCCCGAAGACATCGGTGCTGATCGCCTGGGGGGTCTCCGGATGCCGGAACCATTCGGTGAAAGCGGCGATACCGGCCTGCGCCACCAGGCCGATCCAGGAACGATTCTCCGGGGGCATCGCGCGGTACCACGGCAGTGTGGCGTCCATGCGGGCGATGGCGGCGGCCGCCAGCTTGCCGGACGAATTCTCCAGGCGCCGGAGGGTCGCGGAGTGCGGGTGCGCGTCGCGCGATGCGGGTTCAGACACGGGACAAGCCTGCACTATCGGGGCGGGGAGGTGAGGGGGCGGGGCTACCGTGGGCCCATGATTCAGGTGCTGAGAGGCCATGAACGGTATCCGGGCGGGGACGCGGAGGCCGGGATCGTGTCGCGGCACGCGTTCTCCTTCGGGCCCCATTTCGACCCGGAGAATCTGCGTTTCGGCGCGCTGGTCGCCTGCAACGAGGAGCGGCTGGCGGCGGGCGCCGGATTCGACGAGCACCCGCACCGCGACACGGAGATCGTGACCTGGGTGGTCGAAGGGGAGCTGACCCACCGCGATTCGGCGGGCCACGAGACCACCGTACGTCCCGGCGATCTCCAGCGGCTCAGCTCGGCGGGCGGCGTCCGGCACGTGGAGCGCAACGACGGCGCCGGGCCGCTGTGCTTCGTCCAGATGTGGCTGACCCCGCAGGAGGCCGGCGGGGAGCCGTCGTACGAGGTGGTGCGCGGGATCGCCGACGGCACCCCGTACGCGGTGCCGCGGGCCGGTGCCCTGCTGCATGTGCGCCGCCTCGCCGACGGTGAGCGCACCGCGGTGCCGGATGCCGCACGCGCCTATGTGCATGTGGTCCGCGGCGCCGTACGGCTGGGCGACGCGTGCCTGGAGCCCGGCGACGCGGCGCGGATCACCGACGGGGAGGGCCTGGAGCTGCGGGGGCTGGCGGCGGCGGAGTGCCTGGTCTGGGAGATGGGGCCGGAGCCGGCGTACGGGTGAGCCGGCGCGGTACCGGGCGACCGGTACCGCGGGGCACGTCCGGCCGGGTCAGGCGGTCTCGGCCAGCTCGGCGAGCACCGCGTCCGTCAGCGGCGGCCAGGCCTCGATCGCCCACGGCCCGAAGGCCCGGTCGGCCAGCGCCACACAGGCCGCGCCGGCGTCCGGGTCCACCCACAGGAACGTCCCGGACTGTCCGAAGTGCCCGAACGTACGGGGCGAGGACGACGCACCCGTCCAGTGCGGTGACTTGCCGTCACGGATCTCGAAGCCCAGCCCCCAGTCGTTGGGCTTCTGGTGCCCGTAGCCCGGCAGCACACCCGCCAGACCGGGGAAGGCGACCTGCGTCGCGGCCGCCAGCGTCTGCGGCGCGAGCAGCCGGGGCGCCTGGAGCTCGGCCGCGAACCGGATCAGGTCGGCGACCGTGGAGACGCCGTCCTTGGCGGGCGAGCCGGGCAGCTCCGTCGCGGTCATCCCGAGCGGTGCGAGCACCGCCTCGTGCAGATACTGCGCGAAGGGGATGTCGGTGGCCTTGGCTATGTGATCGCCCAGCGCCTCGAAACCGGCGTTGGAGTAGATCCGGCGGGTGCCGGGAGCGGCCATCGTGCGCTGCTCGTCGAAGGCCAGCCCCGAGGTGTGGGCGAGCAGATGACGGACCGTGGATCCCTCGGGCCCGGCCGGTTCGTCCAGCTCGACGGCGCCCTCCTCGACGGCCAGCAGCGCGGCGTACGCGGCCAGCGGCTTGGTCACGGACGCCAGCGGGAATCGCTGCTCCAGGGGGCCGTACGATCCGGCCACCGACCCATCGGCTCGTACGACGGCGGCCGCAGCGGTGGGCACCGGCCAGTTCTCGATCATCCGCAGGCTCTGCATGCCCACGAGCCTAACGTTCCCAAAATCCGGTCAAGTCTGCCCGTGATCGTCGCTTGCCTGGAGTGCACTCGAAGTCTCTAGCGTTGGAGCCGTCGAGAGGCATCCGGCGAAATCGCCGGGCGACGTCCGACGTAGGGGAGACGGGGCATGACGGTAACGCAGAGCGAACCGGTGACGAGCGGCGCGACCGCGACCAGGGAACTGCCGGCGGCGGTGCGCGACTGCCGCGCCGCGCCGCCGCACCCCCGGCCCGCCGGCCGTGACCAGTACACGATCAGCGAAGTGGCGGAGCACACCGGCCTCAGCGCCCACACCCTGCGCTGGTACGAGCGCATCGGCCTGATGCCGCACGTGGACCGCACCCACACCGGGCAGCGGCGCTTCACCAACCGCGATCTGGACTGGCTGAGCCTGGTGGCCAAGCTGCGGCTGACCGGTATGCCGGTCGCCGACATGGTCCGCTACGCCGAGATGGTGCGGGCCGGCGCGTGCACCTTCGCCGAGCGGCAGCAGCTGCTGACCGCGCACCGCGAGGACGTACGGCAGCGCGTCGCCGAGCTCCAGAGCACGCTGGACGTACTCGACTACAAGATCGAAATCTATGCCGACGCCCAGCGGGCGTCCGAGAGGTTCTGAGGCTCCATGGGGAACGAGAAGATCGAGACGGTCGAGCTGGGCACGGGCGGACCGCGGGTCGGCGTGCAGGGCCTCGGCTGTATGGGCATGAGCTTCGCCTACGGCCCCACGGACGCCGACGAGGCGCGGGCCACGCTGGAGCGCGCACGGGAGCTGGGCGTGACGCTCTTCGACACCGCCGATATGTACGGCATGGGGGAGAACGAGAAGTTCATCGCCCCGTTCATCCGGGCCCACCGCGACGAGGTCGTGCTGGCCACCAAGTTCGCGATATCCCTCGACCCGGACGACCCGGCCAAGCGCGTCATCCGCAATGACCGGGCCTACCTCCGCCAGGCCGTCGAGGGCAGCCTCCGGCGCCTGGGCGTGGACGAGATCGACCTGTACTACATGCACCGGCGCGACGTGAACGTCCCGATCGAGGAGTCGGTCGGTGCCATGGCCGAGCTCGTCGCCGAGGGCAAGGTGAAGTACCTCGGGCTGAGCGAGGTGACCGGCAGCGAACTGCGCGCGGCGCACGCCGTGCACCCGATCACGGCGCTCCAGTCCGAGTGGTCGCTGTTCAGCCGGGACATCGAGGACCGTGTGGTGCAGGCGGCGATCGAGCTCGGGGTGGGTCTCGTGCCGTACTCCCCGCTCGGCCGGGGCTTTCTGACCGGTGCGTTCGTGCACGCCGACAAGGAGCTGACCGCGGATGACTTCCGGCGTCAGCAGCCCCGCTTCACCGGCGACAACGCGGCCGCCAACGCCGCTCTGCTGGAACCGGTCCGCGCCGTCGCCGAGGCCCATGGCGCCACGCCCGGCCAGATCGCGCTGGCCTGGCTCCAGCAGCAGGCCACGGCCCGCGGCCTGGCCGTCGTCCCGATCCCCGGCACCCGTAAGCGCACCCGGGTCGAGGAGAACACCGCGGCGACCCGGATCCGGCTGACCGAGCAGGACCTGGCGCGGCTGGAGCCGATCGCCGGGCAGGTCGCGGGGCCGCGGTACGCGGACATGACGTTCACTTCGGCGGGACGGGAGTAGGGGCAGGAGCAGGCGGGACGGGGCGGGGCCGGGGCGCCCCGCCCTTCGGCGTGCGGCGCGGCCCCGCCGCTGACGGGCCCTACGCCAGGCCCAGCGCGAACGCCCCGAATCCGGCGGCCAGGAGGGCGGCGGCGGCCCGGCGGGCCCGGGTGACACCGGTCCAGGGCGCCTCGAAGCGGCGGGTGGTGCGGCCGATGAGCAGCAGCGCGGCGGCGAACACCGGCAGCCAGGCGAGCCGGGCCAGGAGCCAGCCGAGGCTGTCGGGTGACGCCGTCAGCCCAGGGAGCTGCCCCAGGAAGGACGCCGGTACGGCCAGCGAGAGCATCGCCGTCTGGTGCCAGCACAGGATCGTCAGCGCGGAGAGGTTGACGAGCGCCACCGGGGCCCACAGGGCAGGCCGGCGCAGCAGCCGGGCGAGCCGGTCCCGGAGCAGCACCGCCGCGCCGGACTGGGCCGCGGCCAGCGCCAGGACCAGCAGCGACGGCGGGTGGGAGTTCGTCCGGTGCTGCCCGGGGACGCCAACCATGCTCGCCGGGTAGTGGAAAAACAGCAGCAGCGCGGCGAACACCGCGGCGCCGCCGAGCAGCAGCGACCAGGCGGCGCGGCGGCCCAGGCGGCGCTCGCCCCAGGAGACGCCGAGCTGATAGGCGAACATCCAGCCGGGCAGGAGGTTGAGCAGACTCAGCCACGGCGGCACGGCCTCGGCGTACGGCCCGTAGCGCAGGAAGTCCACGACGGCCACCGAGGCCGCCAGGGGGGCCGCGGCCCAGGCACCCATCCACCGGGCGGCGCGCACACAGCACGGCGTCAGCGCGGTGATCACCGCGTACACGCCGACGAACCACAGCGGCTGGATCACCAGCGTCGCCCCGGTCCGCAGGGTCGCCTCCGGCACGCCCAGGCCGTACAGGAGGGGCAGCAGCATCGCCCATACGGCCGTCACCCCGAGCACCGGCCGGCCCAGCCGCACCAGCCGGCCGCCCAGCCAGCACCGGGTGGACTCACCCCGCCCGGTGGCCCGCCGCAAGGACAGCACCGACGCATGCCCGCCGACCAGGAAGAAGATGCCGAGCATCTGGAGGACCCAACTGGCCGGCGCGAGTTGGCCGACGGCGGTCAGCAGGCTGGCGTTGTGCAGCGCGCCCCCGCCGTCCAGGGTGAAGCCGCCGATCAGCCAGTGGCCGACGGGGACGGCGAGCAGCGCCAGCGCCCGCAGACCGTCGAGCGCCCGGTCGCGGTCCGCGGGCGTGCGGTCCGCCACGGCCACCGCGGACGCGCCCCCGAAGAGCGGGCGTCTGCGGCGCCGGGCAATGGTGCGCAGCCAGGACATGGTGGGTCTCCCTCTCCCGTGGACGGTCCGGAGGGAAACGTAGGAAGAGGGGAGCTGACGCGGCGTCACACCGCGGAGCCGACTCCCGGGGGCTACGGGGGTAGGGGGCGCCGGCTGCGCTCGTCCTCAGGGAGGAGAGACGCGCGGGCGGGGGAGCGCTACCGCTCCCCGGGCGAAACCAGCCCCGACTCATACGCGAAGATCACGGCCTGTGCGCGGTCCCGGAGATCCAACTTGGCGAGCACCCGGCTGACATGGGTCTTCACGGTCTGCTCGGCGACGATCAGCGCATCGGCGATCTCCAGGTTCGACAGCCCGCGGGCGATCAGCTCCAGGACCTCCGTCTCGCGCGGTGTGAGCCCGTTCAGCCGCAGCGCGGGCCGGCCCTTGCGGGCCACCGGCCCCGAGCGGGCGAAATCGGCGATCAGCCGCCGGGTCACGGACGGCGCGAGCAGCGCCTCACCGGCCGCCACCACCCGGACCGCGGAGATCAGATCGGCCGGCGGCGCGTCCTTGAGGAGAAAGCCGGATGCCCCCGCGCGCAGCGCCTCGTAGACATAGTCGTCGACATCGAACGTGGTCAGCATCAGCACCTTCGGACGGTGGGTGACACCGGCGGGCGGCGCGAGCAGCTGACGGGCCGCCTCCAGCCCGTCCATCTCCGGCATCCGCACATCCATCAGCACCACATCGGGGTGCGTCCGGCGGCTCAGGGCCACGCCCTGCACCCCGTCCGGGGCATCGCCCACCACATCGATATCGCTCTGCGCGGCGAGCAGCGCGGCGAAACCCGCGCGCACCATGGCCTGGTCGTCGACGATGATCACGCGCGTGGTCATACCGAGTGGGCATCCTTTGTCGTGGAGAGCGGAGACGCCGCGGCGGGCGGCGGGGCGAGGGGGAGCCGGGCGGCGACCCGGAAGCCGCCGTCGGGCAGCGGCCCGGTGTCGAGCGAACCGTCCACCAGCCGGACCCGCTCACGCATACCGATGAGGCCATGGCCGGTACCGGTGGTCTCCAGGGGCGTGGAGGGGGCGGACGGCGCGGAGTTGACGATCAGCACGGTCAGCCGCGCGCCGTCCGCGGCCACGGTCACCGACACCCGGGTCGGCGCGCCCGGGGCATGCCGCACCACATTGGCCAGCGCCTCCTGAATGATGCGGTACGCCGACAGATCCACCGCCGGTTCGAGCGCCACCGGCTCCTCCGGCAGCGCCAACTCGACCGGCACGCCCGCCCGTACGGTCCCCTCGACCAGCTTCGGCAGCATGCCGATCCCGGGCTGCGGGGTCTTCTCCGGGCCGGCCTGCTGCTCCGTCTCCTCGCTGCGCAGCACACCCAGCAGCCGGCGCATCTCCGCCAGCGACTCCCGGGCGGTCGCCGCGATCGCCCCGAACTCCTCCTCGGCCTCCCCGGGCATCCCGCTGATGCGGTACGGGGCGCTGGCCGCCTGGACGGTGATCACCGACATGTGGTGGGCGACGACATCGTGCAGTTCACGGGCGATCCGGGCGCGCTCCTCCAGCAGCGTCCGACGGGCCCGCTCGGCCTCGCTGATGGTCTCCTGCTCGATCAACTTGCGCTGGGCATCGCCGCGTTCGCGCAGTGTGGCGCCCATCATCAGCACCACACCGGTGAGGACGAACATCAGCACCCAGGTGTTGTTGCTGCCGTCGGGGGTGAACACCTGGGAGAGCAGGCCCGCCACACCGGTCGTCAGCCAGACGGCGGTCAGGGTGCGCCGGCGCTCGCGCAGGGACAGCGCCAGCATCAGGGCGAGATAGCCGACGATCTCCATGGGCGGCCAGGGCCAGGCGCGGCCCGCGACACCGTCGGCGCCGGTGAGCGCCAGGGCCCCGGTGACATCCGCCGCGAAGATCACCCACCAGGCCTGGAGCGGCCGGGTCACCGCGAGCAGCAGCGGCACGGTCTGCGCGGTGGCGAGCGCGCCGACCAGCCCGCCGTCCAGGCCGTAGTCGTGGCTGAGGACGTTGATGCTGGTCGGCAGCAGGGACACCGCGAACCCGAACGCGACTACATAGGGCAGACGGCGCAGCCAGGGGCTCCGGACGCTGCCCAGCAGCGGGGTGCCGGGCTCGGTCGGGGTGCCGAGCTCCACGGCCAGGACACGCAGCGCCTGCCGTGCGGCGCGCAGCGCCCGTTGCCGGGCCGGCTCACGCCCGGGGCGCGGAGCCGGCCCACGGTCGGGGGTGGAAGCTCGTACAGTCATCGCGCCCTCCATCTAAGCGGAGCGCGACGGCCACGGCGTCATACCAGGGGCCGGACTTCCGCCCCGTACCACGGTATGAGCCCCTGCCTGGTCAACGGCCCGCGCTCCCACGCTGATCCGGACGAGGAGCGCCCTAGAGCTCCGCCAGCAGTTCGGCCTTCTTCGTGCTGAACTCGTCGTCGGTCAGCAGACCGGCGCCGTGCAGTTCGCCGAGGTGCCGTATCCGGTCCGCGATGTCCGCGGGGTCGCGGCGCGTCTCCCCGGTCCGGTGGCGTACCGGCACGCCGTCCGGGGTCTCCTGGACCGGCTCGGCGGCGCGGACGGCCTGGAGGACCGAGGCCGCGAACGGCAGCGACTCGTGTACCGGGCCGTACCCCAGCCCGAACACCACAGCGGCCGGATCCTGGTCCGCCTCGCCCGTCCCCGGCTCGCGGGCCCCGCGCTCCAGCAGCCGCAGATAACCGTTGAGGATCTCCGGCGACCGCCATTCGACCCCGGCCAACTCGCCCACGGGGAAGGTCTGGTCGCCGCACTTCCACTTCGCCGAGGACGCGCCCGTCCAGAACCACCGGAAGGCGACCGCGCGCCCGTCGAAGGACGCCTTGCCGTCATACGCCTTGAAG
The DNA here is from genome assembly GCF_055574515.1 of Streptomyces sp. NPDC029466. Classification (NCBI taxonomy): domain Bacteria; kingdom Bacillati; phylum Actinomycetota; class Actinomycetes; order Kitasatosporales; family Streptomycetaceae; genus Streptomyces; species Streptomyces sp. NPDC029466. The sequence goes on along the minus strand of NZ_JBVHZH010000001.1, from coordinate 215,213 downwards.
TTCAGCGGGGGCTCCGGCGCGGCCACCAGATGGCGGTCGGCGGGCTCCTTCGCATCGGGGCCGAGCACCGTACGCAGCTCGTCGGCGTAGTAGTCGGCCAGCGTCTCGCGGTCGGCGGGCAGCACCAGCCGATAGGGGTCGGCGTCCTCCTTGAGCTGCCCGTTCGCCGCTTCCATCAGCGGATCGGCGCCGTGCCGGGGCATGGCGTGCAGCACCACCGTGCCACGTCTGCCCTCGGTCACCTCCACGGAACTCAGCGCCTCGTACGGAATACGTCGCTCACCGAGCGCCTGGAACAGCTTCGGCCTGCGGATCCCCCGTTCGAAGCGGATGAGTACGGAGTCCGTGTCGAACTCCCAGACGGCATGAAAACCGGCCAGCACATCACCCATGCGGCTCATCGTATGCGGGCGGTTACCCACTCGTCCCCCTTCCTGACGCGTCGGGGGGCGCCGGCGAAGCGGCACGTATCACTCCGGTCACCCGCGCCGTCATACGCCTCGTGGACGTCGCGGCCGTCCGGCACGGTTCCCGCGGGCACGGCCCGTCCCCGGGCGCCGGGCCGTGCCCGCGGTCGCCGGCCGGTTCCTTGCGGCCCTAGGGCCTGTCTTCAAAGTCCCGTCGTTCGCCCGTAGGGCGGGCCTCGCGGTGTCTGGTGCGTGCGATCGCAAGGCGGAGGGTCGCCCCGGTACTGGGTGTACCGGGGCGATCCCGACAACGCGGCGAGCGTGCGTGCCAGGCGCCGCGAGGCAGGCGGGACTTTGAAGACAGGCCCTAGACCAGCTCGGTGCGGCACTGCGGGTCGTCGGACGCACAGTCGACGGTGTTCGTCGCGCCGACCCCGACCAGCGCGAAGTTGCGCAGGCTGCGGGTGCCCGGTGCGAAGTACCCGGCGTGCCCGACGGCACCGTCGGCCGACAGGATCCGGGAGCCGAAGGACGGGTCGACCGGGTCGGCGCCGTGGCCGAGCCCGCCGACCTCCAGGTTCGGGATGTCCTGGATCCAGTCGTCGGAGTCCCGCATCGCCCAGACCCGGGCCTGGGTGCCCAGCCTGGCGCGGTTGTCGGCCCGCATACCGGGGCTGCCGGCCACCGCGATGTCCCCGACGTTGGACGGCAGGTCCCGGGCCGCGACCCCGCACACCACGGAGCCGTAGCTGTGGCAGAAGAGCGAGACGGCGTCGGAGGAGGGCAGCGAGTTCACCAGGGCGCGCAGCCGGATCGCCGCGTCCGCGGCGAGCTTCCCGGTGGCGGCCTCGACACCGACACCGGACGGCGAGGTGAAGTCGGCCCAGGCGATCACGGCCGTACGGGCGCTCGGCCGGGCCTCCCGCTCGGCACCGTAGAGGGCGCGCCCCATACCGACCGGGGCGGTGGTCGCCCGCGCGGTGCGCTCGAAGGTCGACAGATTGGTGTCCACGCCGGGCACCACGACGGACACCCGGTGGGCCGCCGGGAGATTGCCGAAGACCTCGGCGGCCCGGCCGCCGCCGGCCGGATCGAAGGCCAGGATCTGCCGGCCCGGGCTCATCATCGAGTCGAGGCGGTGCATCAGCCGGCCCGCCTCCTGGCGGCCGACGGGGGTGAGCCGCTGGTCGTTCATCCGGCGCTTCTCGACGCGCCGGGCGTCGTCGATCGCCATCCGGTTGGCGCGGTAGCGCAGCTTCACGGGGGCGCCGCCCATATTGCCCACGACCAGCGGATAACGGTCGGCGAGCTGCTGCTTCTCGGCCCGGCTGAGGGTGGCGAAGAAGGCCCGGAGCGCGGCCGGCGGACCCTGGGGGTCGGGCAGCGGGCGTCCGAGGAAGGTGGCGTGCTGCCAGGAGTTCCTGGCGGTGGCCAGCGGGTTGGCGTCCTCGTTGTTGCCTCTGACCGCCGTCCAGCCCGTTATGGCGAGCATGACGAAGACCACCGCCAGAGCGAGGGCGGCACGCCAGGCCGTGGACTGAAGGAAACCGGAGGAGGGGCCGAGACCCGAGAAGGAATTCACCGCGAGCCACCCTAGGAGACGTGAGAGGGCGCTCGCTGTGACCGTGAGTGATATCACGTTTCGCGGTGGGTATTTCGACCAAAACGGACACGATCCATCGATTTCCGGTGCTCAGGCGTGCAGGGGTGATCTCAGGAGGGGCTCACCATGATCGCTTAGCGAAGGGGGATCGTCACGGAGAGTGATGGAAATCGCCATCGGCGGAGCCGCCGGTTCCGCCCGGCCCGGCGCGTCCGCCGGGCCCGTCGCCGGTGTGCTCAGCGCGCCCGCCAGTCGTCCTCCATGGCCGGCCCGATGTGGTCCAGATACGACGTGGTCAGCTCACGGATCGACGCCACGCTGCACTCCTGGCCCTCGCCCCACACCTGACCCGCCACCCGCATCACCCCGCCGAACGCGGCGACCAGCACCCGCGGCCGGGGATCGGTGTCCACATCCAGCCCCTCGCGCCGGGCGATCAGCCGCGCTATCTGCTCCTCCATTTCGGAGGAGCGCCGCAGGTGCGCGGCAATCAAGGCGGGCGTCGACTCGATCATCCGGAACGAGCGCATGTACAGCTCCACCGGGATCACCGACTCGATGGCGCCGCCGATGTCGTCCCAGGCCACCATCACGGACTTGCGCAGGGCGGTCAGCGGCGCCTCCGTCGCGGGCCGTTCGGCCAGTACTTCGAGGAAGCGCGCCTCGACCATCTCCTGGACGGCGAAGGCGACGTCCTCCTTGTTCGCGAAGTAGCGGAAGTACGTCCGCTGGGAGACATCCACCGCCTCCGCGATCTCGTCGATCGTCGTCGTCTCGTATCCCTGCTCCGTGAACAGTTCGAGCGCCGCGCGGATCAGCGCGTCGCGGGTGCGCTGCTTTTTACGTTCCCGCAGGCCCGCGGGCGCCGTATGCGGCGTCGGGGTCGCCATCCTGAGCCGCCTTTCCGTGGTGTTCTCGCTGCTCAGGTTACCTGTGAGCGAGATGACAGTTACCGACTCATGAAATGCTTTGTCAATTGTCAGTGGCTGACATTAGCCTCGTCCCATGAGTTCTCAGACCCCGGTGGCCGAAGCGGCGCCGGACCTCTCCGTACCGGATCCCCCCAAGGGGCTGCGCGGTCATCCGTGGCTGACCCTCTTCTCCGTGGCCATCGGCGTCATGATGGTCGCCCTGGACGGCACGATCGTCGCGATCGCCAACCCGGCCATCAAGCAGGACCTCGGCGCCTCGCTCGCCGACGTGCAGTGGATCACCAACGGCTACATGCTCGCGCTGGCCATCGCGCTGATCACCGCGGGCAAGCTGGGCGACCGCTTCGGGCACCGCCAGACCTTCCTCATCGGCATCCTCGGCTTCGCCGCCGCCTCCGCCGCCATCGGGTTCTCCGAGGAGGTCGCGCTGGTCATCACCTTCCGGGTGCTCCAGGGCCTGTTCGGCGCGCTGCTGATGCCCGCCGCGCTGGGGCTGCTGCGCGCCACCTTCCCGGCCGAGAAGCTCAACATGGCGATCGGCATCTGGGGCATGGTCATCGGCGCCTCCACCGCCGGCGGCCCGATAGTCGGCGGACTGCTGGTCGAGCACGTCAACTGGCAGTCCGTGTTCTTCATCAACGTCCCGGTCGGTGTGCTGGCACTCGTCCTGGGCCTGGTGATCCTCAAGGACCACCGCGCGGAGAACGCCCCCCGCTCGTTCGACATCCCGGGCATCGTGCTGCTCTCCGGCGCGATGTTCTGCCTCATCTGGCCGCTGATCAAGGCCGGGGAGTGGCACTGGGACAGCATGAAGACCTGGGGCTTCCTGATCGCCTCCGTGGTCCTCTTCGCCCTGTTCGCCCTCCTGGAGACCAAGGTCCGCGAACCGCTCATCCCGCTGCGGATGTTCCGCTCCCTGCCGCTGACCGCCGGCACCGTCCTGATGGTGCTGATGGCCTTCGCCTTCATGGGCGGCCTGTTCTTCGTGACGTTCTACCTCCAGAACGTGCACGGCATGACGCCCGTCGACAGCGGTCTGCACCTGCTGCCGCTCACCGGCATGATGATCGTCGGCTCGCCGCTGGCCGGCGCCCTGATCACCAAGTTCGGCCCGCGCATCCCGCTGGTCGGCGGCATGGTCCTCACCGCAGTCGCCATGTACGGCATGTCCGGCCTCGACACCGGCACGGGCACCGGCCTGATGTCCCTCTGGTTCGCGCTGCTCGGCCTGGGTCTTGCGCCCGTCATGGTCGGCGCCACCGAGGTCATCGTCGGCAACGCCCCGCTGGAGCTCTCCGGCGTCGCCGGCGGTCTCCAGCAGGCCGCCATGCAGGTCGGCGGCAGCCTCGGTACGGCCGTGCTCGGCGCGGTGATGGCTTCCCGCGTCGACAGCGACCTCCCGGGCAACTGGCGGTCGGCCGGCCTCCCGCCGGTTCCGCCCGCGCAGTCGTCCCAGCTCTCCGACGCCGTCTCGGCCGGTATCGCACCGATCCCGAAGGGCACCCCGCCGGAGTTCGCCCAGAAGATCACCTCCGTCGCCCACGACACCTTCGTGTCCGGCATGGGCCAGGCCTTCACGGTCGCCTGCGGTGTGGCGGTGGTCGCGGCGGTCGTCGCCTTCTTCACCAAGCGCGGCGCGAACGCCGAGGCGGGCGCCGGCGTCGGCCACATCTGACCGGCGCCCCCGGTGGTACGGCGCCCCGCCCCGCGGAGCGACGTACCACCGGCCCGTACGCAGCGCCCGAATCCACCGCCCTTCCCGGCCCGCGAGTCTTTCCGGCTCCGCGCGCCTTCCCGGCTCCGCGCCACCGCGTCGATGCCCCCGCCCGTCAACCAGCTGCCCCGGACCTCCGCCGGACCCCATCCGCCGCATCCCAGGCGGCAGTTGGCCTCCAGCGGCACGCCGAATCCCTCATCCGGATGAGCCGGTCCGGGAACCCCGCCGCTCCACTACGGCGCGCGGCGTACCACCCGCGGCCACCACACCCCGGCAGACACCGGGAGGAACGGTTCCGCGGCCCTCCCTCGCCGCCCCGCCGCACGTCAACCTCGCGCCCCGGCCACCGCGCGCAGGCGAGCTGGGCTGTCCACATACCTGATCCGGGTGGTAGCGCCGCCACGGGCTTGGCAGCCGCGCCCCGCCCTCGCGAAGCTCGATGACGAACCCGCCGCGGGCAACCGGCCCGCCGCGGGGCCTCAGCGTCGTACTCCACGGGGGAGATTTCATGCGCCTGCAAACGTTCCGGACCACCGCGCTGCTCACCGGCCTGCTCGCCGCACTGACCGCGGCACTCGCCGCACCGCCGGCCCTCGGCACCGCCCACGCGGCCGGCGGCCGTCGCACCGCCGCCTCCGGCGCCTGCGACGCGGGTCAGCTCTGCCTCTGGCCGAAGGCCGGCTTCCAGGGCGGCCGGCGGACCTACGAGCTGTCCGGCACCGATATCGAGCGCTGCGTCCCCCTGCCCAAGGGGAGCAGCGCCGCCGCCCTCGCCAACCGCACCGGCCGGCCGGTCACCACCTACCAGAGCGGGGAATGCGCCGAGACCGCCGAGTTCGACACCTATCCGGGCGGCGGTAGCTGGGTGCCCCGATCCCCGTACCGGGTAAGGGCGTTCAAGGTATGGGAGCGCTGAACCGGCGGCCCGTGGGCCCGCCGCCGCCCGCCCGTACACCCCGCCGCACAGCACCGCGCCCCCCGACCGGCGAAGGGCGCTGGTCGGGGGGCGCGGCGGAAGCGGTGCGGCGGCAGGCCGCGGAGAGGTCAGGCGTCGCCGCCGGCCTCACCCGCGTCGGCGGCCGCGACGTCCAGGAGCTGGTAGCGGTCGATCGCCTGCTTCAGCAGCGACCGGTCGACCTTGCCCTCCTTGGCGAGCTCGGTGAGCACGCTCAGGACGATGGACTGCGCGTCGATGTGGAAGAAGCGGCGGGCCGCACCACGGGTGTCCGCGAAGCCGAAGCCGTCGGCACCCAGCGACTGGTACGTGCCGGGAACCCAGCGCGCGATCTGGTCCGGAACCGCACGCATCCAGTCCGAGACCGCGATCTTCGGGCCCTCGGCGCCCTTGAGCTTCTGCGTCACGTACGGGACGCGCTGCTCCTCCTCCGGGTGCAGAAGGTTGTGCTCCTCGATCTCCACCGCGTCGCGGCGCAGCTCGTTCCAGGACGTCGCCGACCAGACATCGGCCTTGACGTTCCACTCGTCCGCGAGGATCTGCTGCGCCTCGACCGCCCACGGCACCGCCACACCCGAGGCGAGGATCTGGGCGCTGTGCTCGCCCTTCTCGCCGGGCTTGACGCGGTGCAGACCCTTGAGGATGCCCTCGGCGTCGACATCGGCCGGCTCCGCGGGGTGCAGGATCGGCTCGTTGTAGACGGTCAGGTAGTAGAAGATGTCCTCGGAGTTCTCGCCGTACATCCGGCGCAGACCGTCCTTGACGATGTGCGCGATCTCGTAACCGTAGGCCGGGTCGTAGGCGACACAGGCCGGGTTGGTCGAGGCCAGCAGCTGGGAGTGGCCGTCCGCGTGCTGGAGACCCTCACCGGTCAGCGTCGTACGGCCGGCGGTGGCGCCGAGCACGAAGCCGCGGGCGAGCTGGTCGGCCATCTGCCAGAACTGGTCACCGGTGCGCTGGAACCCGAACATCGAGTAGAAGACATAGACCGGGATCAGCGGCTCGCCGTGCGTCGCATAGGCGGAACCCGCCGCGATCAGCGACGCCGTGCAGCCCGCCTCGGTGATGCCGTCGTGCAGCATCTGGCCGGTCGGCGACTCCTTGTAGGCGAGGAGCAGTTCGCGGTCGACCGACTCGTACTGCTGGCCCAGCGGGTTGTAGATCTTGGCCGACGGGAAGAACGCGTCCATACCGAAGGTCCGGTACTCGTCCGGCGCGATCGGCACGAAGCGCTTGCCGATCTCCTTGTCCCGCATCAGGTCCTTCAGGACCCGGACGAACGCCATGGTCGTGGCGATCTTCTGCTGCCCCGAGCCCTTCTTGGCGCCCGCGTAGGCCTTGTCGTCCGGCAGCTTCAGCGGCTCGGCGCGCACGACACGGGTGGGCACATAGCCGCCCAGGCCCTTGCGGCGGTCGTGCATGTACTGGATCTCTTCGGAGTCGCGGCCCGGGTGGTAGTACGGCGGCAGGCCGTCCTCCAGGTCCTTGTCCGGGATCGGCAGGTGCAGCCGGTCACGGAAGCCCTTGAGGTCCTCGACCGTCAGCTTCTTCATCTGGTGGGTCGCGTTGCGGCCCTCGAAGTTCGGGCCGAGCGTCCAGCCCTTGACGGTCTGCGCGAGGATCACCGTCGGCTGGCCCTTGTGGGCCTTGGCCGCCGCGTACGCCGCGTAGATCTTCTTGTGGTCGTGACCGCCACGGCCCAGGTGCAGGATCTGGTCGTCGGTCATGTTCTCGACCATCGCGCGCAGCCGGTGGTCGTCACCGAAGAAGTGCTCGCGGATGTACGCACCGGTCTCCGTGGCGTACGTCTGGAACTGGCCGTCGGGGGTGGTGTTGAGCTTGTTGACCAGGATGCCGTCGCGGTCCTGCGCGAGCAGCGGGTCCCAGCTGCGGTCCCACACCAGCTTGATGACGTTCCAGCCGGCGCCGCGGAACTGCGACTCCAGCTCCTGCATGATCTTGCCGTTGCCGCGGACCGGGCCGTCGAGGCGCTGGAGGTTGCAGTTGACGACGAAGGTCAGGTTGTCCAGGCCCTCGCGGGCGGCGATGGACAGCTGGCCGAGCGACTCGGGCTCGTCCATCTCGCCGTCGCCGAGGTACGCCCAGACGTGCGACTTGGAGGTGTCGGCGATACCGCGCGCCTCCATGTAGCGGTTCATCCGCGCCTGGTAGATCGCGCCGAGCGGGCCGAGGCCCATGGAGACGGTCGGGAACTCCCAGAAGTCCGGCATCAGCCGCGGGTGCGGGTAGCTGGACAGCCCGTCGGGAGCCTTGGACTTCTCCTGCCGGAAGGCGTCGAGCTGGCCCTCGGACAGCCGGTCCAGGAGATACGCGCGGGCGTAGACACCGGGCGAGGCATGACCCTGGAAGAAGATCTGGTCGCCGCCGTCACCCTGGTCCTTGCCCCGGAAGAAGTGGTTGAAGCCCACGTCGTAGAGGGAGGCGGAGGAGGCGAAGGTGGCGATGTGGCCGCCGACGCCGATGCCCGGACGCTGAGCGCGCGAGACCATCACGGCGGCGTTCCACCGGGTCGCGTTCAGGACCTTGCGCTCGATCTCCTCGTTGCCCGGGAAGAACGGCTCGTCCTTGGTCGCGATGGTGTTGACGTAGTCCGTGCTGCGCATCTCGGGCACGGCCACACGCTTCTCGCGGGCGCGCTCGATCAGGCGGAGCATGAGGTAGCGGGCACGTTCCCGGCCTCGCTCGTCGACGGCCGCGTCGAGCGAGTCGAGCCATTCCTGGGTTTCTTCGGGATCGAAGTCCGGGACCTGGCTGGGAAGGCCGCCAATGATGATCGGGTTTCGATCGGATCCGGAAGCCACGCTGTTCCTTCGTGTTCGGTTCGTGTCGTGCCCGGCAAGATTTTGATGCTGCGCACGGACGAATGCTGTCTCTGCCTTGGTGTCGCGCCGTCTTCCATCGTGTACCGAGCCACACGGATACGTCACCTCTACTGATGGGTAACCCATCCGTAGAGAGATGGCGCTGAAAAGGCCGATTTCTTTGGTCGGCCAAATCGCAACCATACGCCCATGTCGAAAGTGCTTCGCGTACGGACGTGCGGACCCCGAAATCAGGTCCGCGAGCTGCGGCCGCCCCCCGAAGGGACCAGTCCCGCGCCAGTACCCGATAAACCCTGGAGAACGCTGTGGCGTGAATCACTTCGGCCTGTCCTACTGGGGTCGTGGTTGCGGCGAGACGCGTCCAAACGTCACCGTTTCGGCGGTCTGGACCGCCGGGTACTTGCGCGATCCGCCCGGCCCGTGTGGACTACGCCCAATGCTCCGCGCACGCGCGGGGTCCCCGAGCATTTCCGAAACATGACAGGAGGCAATCCGTGAGCGCGACCGCGGACCACGCGGAGGAGCGGACCAACCCTGCCGCCAGGCTGGGGTTCGAGCCCGGACAGGTGGTCCAGGAGATCGGTTACGACGACGACGTCGATCAGGATCTCCGCGAAGGCATTGAGACCGTGATCGGCCAGGATCTCGTCGACGAGGACTACGACGATGTCTGCGACGTCGTCGTGCTGTGGTTCCGCGACGAGGACGGCGACCTCACGGACGCGCTGGTGGACGCCATCGGCCTGATCGACGAGGGCGGGCAGATCTGGCTGCTGACCCCGAAGACCGGCCGTGAGGGCTACGTCGAGCCGAGCGACATCAATGAGGCCGCGCAGACCGCGGGTCTGTCCCAGACCAAGAGCATCAACGCGGCCAAGGACTGGACCGGCAGCCGCCTGGTCACACCCAAGTCCGGCAAGCGCTGAGCCGCACCGACTCGACGTTCGCCACCGAGCCCCCTCCGCCCTGTTCCGGAGGGGGCTCGGCCCTGTTCAGGCGGGGTTCCCCGGGCGTGCACCGCTGCGCGTAGGGTTGGTCGCGTCCTGTAGAGAGTGAGCGGAAGGGAAGCACCCCATGGCGATCGAGGTCGGCACGAAGGCTCCGGATTTCGAGCTGAAGAACCAGCACGGCGAGCTCGTCAAGCTCTCCGACTTCCGAGGCGAGAAGGCCGTCGTCCTCCTCTTCTACCCCTTCGCCTTCACCGGTGTGTGCACCGGCGAGCTCTGCGCGCTGCGTGATGAGCTGCCGGCGTTCGTCAACGACGAGGTCCAGCTGCTGGCCGTCTCCAACGACTCCCCGTTCTCGCTGCGCGTCTTCGCCGAGCAGGAGGGCCTGGAGTACCCGCTGCTGTCCGACTTCTGGCCGCACGGTGAGGCCTCGCGGGCGTACGGCGTCTTCGACGAGGAGAAGGGCTGCGCGGTGCGCGGCACCTTCATCATCGACAAGGAGGGCGTGGTGCGCTGGACGGTCGTCAACGGCCTGCCCGACGCCCGCGACCTGAACGACTACGTCAAGGCGCTCGGCAACCTCTGAGCCGGCGCCCGCCCCGGCCACCGCTGCGCCCGCCGGGCCGACATCCGCATGATCCAGGTGCGATAGCTGCAATCGGTGGGAACCGGTCACTAGGATCAATTCGTTGATCCGATGCCATGCACGATGGGGGCGCAGGTACCCCTCGAATCTATGGGAGGACTCGTGGGAGTCAGCCTCAGCAAGGGCGGCAACGTCTCGCTGACGAAGGAAGCCCCCAATCTGACCGCCGTCGTCGTCGGTCTGGGCTGGGACGCGCGTACCACCACCGGTACGGACTTCGACCTGGACGCCAGCGCCATGCTGACGAACGACCAGGGCAAGGTGGCCAACGACCAGAATTTCGTGTTCTTCAACAACCTGAAGAGCCCGGACGGTTCGGTCGAGCACACCGGTGACAACATCACCGGTGAGGGTGAGGGCGACGACGAGCAGATCAAGGTGAATCTGGCCGCGGTGCCGGCCGATGTCGCCAAGATCGTCTTCCCGGTGTCGATCTACGACGCCGAGACCCGCCAGCAGAGCTTCGGCCAGGTCCGTAACGCCTTCATCCGCGTCGTCAACCAGGCCGACAACAATGAGCTGGCGCGCTATGACCTGAGCGAGGACGCCTCGACCGAGACCGCCATGGTCTTCGGCGAGCTGTACCGCAACGGTGCCGAGTGGAAGTTCCGGGCCATCGGCCAGGGCTACGCCTCGGGCCTGCGCGGCATCGCCCAGGACTTCGGCGTCAACGTCTGACCGGCCGGACCCGAGGTCCGCTCGCCGACGTCCGGCCGGGCAGCGCTGCCATAGCGGCTGCCCGAGCCAGGAACCACCGCGTCCGGCGCCGTACGTCCCTGTCCGGGGAGTGCGGCGCCGGACGCGCTTGAACGAGGGTTGCGGGCCGCGCGCCGAGCGGGCCCGCACCGACACCGGGGAGGAAGCGAACGATGAGCGTCACGCTTGCCAAGGGGGGCAATGTCTCCCTGTCCAAGGCCGCACCGAATCTCACGCAGATCATGGTGGGCCTCGGCTGGGACGCGCGGTCCACGACCGGAGCGCCGTTCGACCTGGACGCCAGCGCGCTGCTGTGCGGGTCGGGCCGGGTGCTGGGGGACGAGTACTTCGTCTTCTACAACAACCTCAAGAGTCCCGAGGGCTCCGTCGAGCACACCGGGGACAACCTCACCGGCGAAGGTGAGGGCGACGACGAGTCGATCCTGGTGGATCTTTCCCAGGTGCCCGAGCAGGTGGACAAGATCGTCTTTCCGGTCTCCATTCATGAGGCCGATCAGCGCGGCCAGAGCTTCGGCCAGGTCAGCAATGCCTTTATCCGTGTCGTCAACCAGGCCGACGGCAGCGAACTCGCCCGTTACGACCTCAGCGAGGACGCCTCCGGCGAAACCGCGATGATCTTCGGCGAGGTGTATCGCTACAACGGCGAATGGAAGTTCCGGGCGGTGGGGCAGGGGTACGCGTCGGGCCTTCGGGGCATCGCTCTAGACTTCGGGGTCAACGTTTCGTAAAGCGCCGCGCGCTGCGCGCGGGGGACCCCACACAGCGAGGGATTGGGTAGGCAGTGCTCCTGAAAACCTTTGGCTGGTCGTTCGCCATCACGGCGCTCGGCCTCGCCTTGGCGGGCGTGCTCTGGGGGTGGCAGGGGCTGGCGATTGTCGGGATCCTGTCCGTCCTGGAGGTTTCCGTCTCGTTCGACAACGCCGTCATCAACGCGGGCATCCTGCGCAAGATGAACGCCTTCTGGCAGAAGATCTTCCTTACGGTCGGCATCCTCATCGCCGTGTTCGCCATGCGGCTGGTGTTCCCGGTCGCCATTGTCGCGATCACCGCGAAGCTGGGACCGATCGAGGCGGTCAACCTCGCCATCAATGACAAGGCGCAATACCAGGAACTGGTCACCAGCGCCCATCCGGCCATCGCGGCCTTCGGCGGTATCTTCCTGCTGATGATCTTCCTCGACTTCATATTCGAGGAGCGCGATTACAAGTGGCTGTCCTGGATCGAAAAGCCGATGGCCAAGATCGGCAAGCTGGACACCCTGTCCGTCATCATCGCGCTGGTCGCCCTGCTGGTGGCCGCGATGACCGTGGCCACCGACGTCGCGCACGGCGGCGGTGACAAGAGCGCCACGGTGCTGCTGTCCGGCGTCGCGGGCCTCATCACGTACCTCATCGTCGGCGGTGTCTCCGGCTACTTCGAAGCCAAGCTGGAGGACGAGGACGAGGACGAGGAGGCCGACGAGGCCGCGGCGGCTCCCGCCACGAAGGGCAACGGCTCGGCCGTCGGCCTGGCCGGCAAGGCCGCGTTCTTCATGTTCCTCTACCTCGAGGTCATCGACGCGTCCTTCTCCTTCGACGGCGTCATCGGGGCCTTCGCGATCACCAACGACATCTTCATGATGGCGCTGGGCCTGGGCATCGGCGCGATGTACATCCGGTCGCTGACGGTCTTCCTGGTCCGTAAGGGAAGCCTGGACGACTACGTCTACCTGGAGCACGGCGCCCACTACGCGATCGGCGCGCTGGCCGTCATCCTGCTCATCACGATCAAGTACGAGATCAGCGAGGTCATCACCGGCCTGGTCGGTGTCGTGCTGATCGGCCTCTCGTTCGCCTCCTCCGTGATCCGGAACCGGCGTGAGGGCAGGCCGGGAGACACCTCCGGAGACAAGCCGGAAGTCGTGTCCGGAGTGTGACGCGGCGCTGATTGAGGAACGCTCTCTGCGGGGCGGCTTGAGGTGCGGACCTCGGGCCGCCCCGCAGTAGTTGGGGCCGAGCAATGGGGTGGGCAGGGTGTCGTTCCTGGGGAAGCTGTGGCGCGGTGGCGCGCAGAAGTTTGACTTCGACAGCGGTGGCGCGTCGTACGTCGTCGAGCTGACGAAACGGAATCCGGTCGTCTCGCTGACCAAGCAGGGGGCCGCCACCGGGCATCTGCGGGTCAATCTGCACTGGCAGATGCGGACCTCGGACCTTCATGAGCGGGGCGGGCAGGGCAAGGGCGGTCTGCTGCGGCATCCGGGCAAGCTGTTCAAGCCCGAGATCGTGCAGGCGCAGGGACCGGCCGTGGTCAATGTCGACCTTGATCTGGCCTGTCTGTACGAGCTCAAGGACGGCACCAGGGGCGTGGTGCAGCCGCTGGGCAACTTTCTGGGTGACCTCAACGGGTCGCCGTTCGTCAAGCTCAGCGGTGACGACCGCTTCGGTTCGGGGTCCGGCGAGACGCTCTACATCAACTTGGACCACCGCGACGAGATCAAGCGGTTGCTGATCTTCGTGTACATCTACGACGGCACACCGGCGTTCGACCGTACGCATGCCGTCGTGACGCTCTACCCGAGCAGCGGGCCGCGGGTGGACGTCAAACTGGACGAGCGGGCGCCGCAGGCCCGCTCCTGCGCCGTCTTCATGCTGGAGAACACCAAGGACGAGCTGACGGTGCGCCGCGAGGTGAAGTACGTCTACGGCTTCCAGGCGGAGCTCGACCGGCTGTACGGCTGGGGGCTCCAGTGGGGGCGGGGTTACAAGACCAAGGTGTGAGCCGCGCCCCGTGCGGCGCGCTGACGGTGCAGCGTGCCGCCGGGGGCGCCGCCGGCCGGCGGGCTTCCGGGGTGTGCGGTGTCCGGCGGGGCGGCCACGCCGGCTTTCCGCTAACGGCGCTGGAACTGCGGTCCCTGAGGCGGCAGGACGAAGGACGGGTCCGGTACGAACGGCTGCTGCATCGGGTAGCCGTAGGTCGAGGCCGGGTGCGGCTGCGGAGCGCCGTACGCGGAGGGCGGCTGCTGCGGCGGCTGGTACTGGGGCGGCGGCCCCGGGTAGCCGTAGGCGGGCTGGGCCGGGGGCTGCGTGGGCGGCGGCGGAACGTGTGGCGGGTAGCCGTAGCCGCCAGTCGTGGGCGGGGGCGCCGCGGGGGGAGCGGCGGCCGGGGGCGGCGGTGCGGAGGAACCCGGCTCCGGCAGCGCGTCCGCGACATGCTGGGTGACGGCATCGGGGTCCGCCGTCGGAGAGGTCTGCGGGTCCGCCGCGGAGGGCGGGCCCGAGGCCTCTTCCGGCCAGGTGCTGGGCGGCGGGGTCGCAGGGGAGTCGGAGGAGCCGGCCCCGGGGCCGGAGGCGGAGGGGGCTGCGGAGGAGGCGGAGGGGGCTGCGGCGGACGGGCCGGGCGCGCCCTCCGTGGATGGCTTGTCGGCCGTGGGCTCCGCGGCGGGCGCCGCCGACACCGGTGCCTCCGAGGCCGGCGGAGCGGAACGTCCGGAGGCCGCTTCGTTCTCGTCCACCGAGATCCCGAACTCGGTCGCCAGGCCGACCAGTCCGGTCTCGTACCCCTGCCCCAGCGCCCGGAACTTCCAGGTGTCGGCGCGGCGGTACAACTCCCCGCAGATCAGGGCCGTCTCATCGCCCGTCTCGGGCACCACGTCGAAGACCGCGAGCGGCTCGCCGTCGCTCGCCGCCGCGTCGTACAGCAGGACCTGGAGATCCGTGACGCCCGCGAACGCGCCGCCGTCCGAGGACGCGGCCAGCACGACCCGGTCCACCGACGGATCCAGCGCCGCCAGATCCGCCTCGATGGTGTCGGTCAGCTTGTCGGTGAGCTGGGTCTTGGGCAGATGCCGCACCAGGCCGCTGGGGTGGCGCGGTTGGTTGTAGAAGACGAAGTCCTCGTCGGAGCGCACGCTTCCCTCGGGGCTCACCAGCAGGGCCGAGGCGTCGACATCGGGGACACCGGCGCCGGGCGTCCAGCGCAGGACGGCCCGAACAGCCGTGGCATCGAGGGGTACGTTCGACCCTTTCAGCATCGCGTGCGTCATGCCGTAATCCTGCCTTCCCTGAGGTCGCAGCGACAACGCGGGGGGCCCGGAGACGTGCGGGGATCGCGCTTGCGGCCACCTGGGCGCCTCGTGGGGGTTACGTGATTTTCACGCACGCGGGAACTAACCAGGCCCCCACACACGTACGATTACCGGCTGGATCCAGACAGCGAGACGCAGCGGGGGTGCCCGGGTCCCGCAGGCAGACGGGGAGTTATATGCAGCATTTTGGGCATCTTGCGCCCGAGACTCGGAAGGCGCTGTTCCACCAGGAGCCGGTGGAGTTCACCGCCGATTCTCCGGCTCGCACGCTCGCGGTCGCTCTGGGGGCCACGCTCTACAGCCCCGCCACCCGCCCGAGTCTCGCCGCCGACGTCCTCAAACAGGCCGGGCGCGGCGTGATGTCCATGGTGCTGTGTCTTGAGGACTCCATAGGGGACGCGGATGTCGAGGCCGGCGAGGAGAACCTCGTACGGCAGCTCGGGCTTCTCGACGAGGCGGCCGCCGCCGGCACCGGCCTTCCGCTGCTGTTCGTCCGCGTCCGCACCCCCGGTCAGGTACCGGACCTGGTCCGCCGCATGGGAACCGCCGTCCACAGACTGTCTGGATTTGTACTTCCGAAATTCACCGAGGAACGTGGCGTCCCGTTCCTCGAAGCGGTGACCACGGCCGAGTCCGACTGCTCCCGCCGGCTCTTCGCGATGCCGGTGCTGGAATCTCCCCAGCTGCTGCATCTGGAGACCCGCGCCGAGACCCTTCAGGGCATCGCCAGGACCGTCGACAAATACCGGGACCGGGTGCTGGCCCTGCGGCTCGGTGTCACGGACTTCTGCTCCGCCTACGGCCTGCGCAGACCGCCCGACATGACGGCCTACGACGTCCAGATCGTCGCCTCCGTGATCGCCGACGTGGTGAATGTGCTCGGACGGGCGGACGGCACGGGCTTCACGGTCACCGGCCCGGTGTGGGAGTACTTCCGGCTGCATGAGCGGATGTTCAAACCGCAGCTGCGGCGCAGCCCCTTCCTCGGACGTGCCGAGGAACTGCGGACGGCCCTGATCGAGCACGATATGGACGGCCTGCTGCGCGAGATCGAACTCGACCGCGCGAACGGCCTTCAGGGCAAGACCTGTATCCACCCCTCGCATGTCGCGCCGGTGCACGCCCTCTCGGTCGTCAGTCACGAGGAGTTCAGCGACGCGGTCGACATCCTGCGGCCCGAACGGGGCGACGGTGGGGTGTTGCGCTCCTCGTACACGAACAAGATGAACGAGGTGAAGCCGCATCGCGCCTGGGCCGAGCGGACCCTGCTGCGCGCCGAGGCGTTCGGGGTCGCCCGGGAGGGGATCGGTTTCGTGGAGCTGCTGACGGCGAGTGTGCCGCAGAACTGAGCTGCGGTGATCGAGATGAACATGACGATGGAGGAGACGGAACGCGTGGTCTGGACAGGAGAATGGGTCGCCGGTCGGCTCGGGGTCTCGCTGAGCGGCGGGGACGAGCTGCCGGAACTGCTCGGGCTCGCGCTGCGGCGTAACCCCAAGCGGGCCCATCTGCTCGTGTCGAACGTGCTCGGCAAGCATGTGCCGCAGCGACCGGGCGTGGTCCATGGCGCCGGCATCGGCCTGGGACGCCGCGTGCGCAAGCTGCTGGGTGACGAGGCCGCCGCCCGATCCGTCGTCCTGGGCTACGCCGAGACCGCCACCGGCCTGGGACATTCGGTCGCCGACGGCCTGGCCCTCGCGCCGTATCTGCACTCCACCCGTCGCCCGGTGGCCGGTGTCGCGCAGGTGGGTGGATTCGAGGAGGAGCACAGCCATGCCACCTCCCATCTGCTGCTCCCCGAGGACCGCGCACTCCTGGCCGGAGACGGACCGTTGGTGCTCGTCGACGACGAGTTCTCCACCGGCCGCACCGTGCTGAACACCATCAAGGCGCTGCATGCGCACTTCCCGCGCGAGCGGTACGTGGTCGTCGCCCTGGTCGACATGCGCTCCGATGCGGACCGCAGCCATTTGGAGAAGTTCGCGGCGGAACTGGGCGCCCGCGTCGACCTCATCGCCATGGCCGCGGGCGGCGTACGGCTGCCCGAGGACGTGCTGACCCGCGGGCAGGAACTCGTCGCGGCACACGAAGCCGGTGCCGCACCTGAGGCGGGTGCCGCACAGGAGTCGGGGGCTGCCCCGGGGAGCACGTCGGCTCCTAGGGGCGGCGAGCAGAATGCGGCAGGTGCTCCGGCGGCATCCGATGGCCGCGACGCTGACGTCGTACGGGTCGACCTCGGCTGGCCCGCCGGGCTGCCGGACGGCGGTCGGCACGGCTTCACACCGGAGCACCGGGCACAACTGGAGGCCCATCTGCCGGGCATGGCAACCCGTATCGCACGGCGACTGGACGGTGCCCGCCGCATTCTCGTCCTCGGCAACGAGGAATTGATGTACGCGCCGTTGCGGATAGCCGAGGCTCTGGATTCCCTCGTCGCGCGGGACAGCGCCGACGCGGCGGCCGGTGATGGCACCGGGGCGGGGGGCGGCGCCCTCGCGCCGGGGGCCGGCCGGCCGTCTGCCTCGACCGCAGGCACGGGTGTCTTCTTCTCCACCACCACCCGGTCGCCGGTGCTCGCCGTCGACGACCCCGGCTACGCGATACGGACCCGGCTGTCCTTCCCCGCGCACGACGATCCCGCCGACGGGCCGGGGGAGCGGTACGCCTACAACGTGGCGGCCGGTACCGACCCGGAGCGTCGCTTCGACGCCATCGTAGCCGTCGTGGATTCGCACGGTGACCTCTCCGAACTGCACGCCCCCGACGGTCTGCTGAGCCGGCTCGCCGCGCACACCGACCGACTGCTGCTCGCCGTCATCCCCTCGTACGCCCCGCCACCACAGGCCGGACCTATGCGCCTTCCCGAGCCGCTGCGCGGCCCCGCCTTCTCCTCCTACACCGCTGACGAGGTCGGGTGGCTGCTTCAGGATCTCTCCGAGGTCACCCTGGAAGCGCCGACCGAGGAACGCGAGGAGGCGATTCAGCGCGGTGGCGCGCACTACGCGGAGTCGCTGCCCGTCGAATACCAGCCGAGCGAGGACTACCAGGCGCTCTTTCACAGCGCGCTGCGGACCTCCGCGAGCCGGATCGCGCGGGCCGTCGGGACGGTCACCGAGACCGTGCTCGCCGAGCGCAGCCCGCGTCCCGTCCTGGTGTCGCTGGCACGGGCGGGTACCCCCGTCGGCGTGCTGATGCGTCGCTGGGCGCAGCACGTGCACGGTCTGGACCTGCCGCACTACGCGGTCTCGATCGTCCGTGGCCGGGGCATCGACACCACCGCGCTCCGGTGGCTGGCCGCCCAGCACGATCCGGCGGATGTCGTCTTCGTGGACGGCTGGACCGGCAAGGGCGCCATCACCCGCGAACTCGCGCAGGCTCTGGAGGACTTCCCGGGCTTTGACCCGCGGATCGCCGTGCTCGCCGACCCCGGCGGCTGCGTCGAGACTTATGGCACCCGCGATGACTTCCTCATCCCGTCCGCCTGCCTCAACTCCACCGTCTCCGGCCTCATATCGCGCACCGTCCTGCGCGACGATCTCGTGGGCCCCGATGACTTCCACGGCGCGAAGTTCTACCGCGAGCTGGCCCCGACCGATGTGTCGCGCACCTTCCTGGACGCGGTCAGCGCGCGCTTCGACGAGGTGGTCCCGGACGTCGCCGAAGAGGTGAAGGAACTGGCCGCCGCCGACCGGGCCCCCACCTGGGAGGGCTGGGCGGCCGTCGAGCGGATCAGTGAGGAATACGGCATCCACGACGTGAACCTCGTGAAGCCCGGTGTCGGGGAGACCACCCGCGTACTGCTGCGCAGGGTCCCCTGGAAGATCCTGGCCCGGCGGGGTGCCGGGACCGATCTCGATCATGTGCGCCTCCTGGCTGAACAACGGGGCGTGCCCGTCGAAGAGGTCGACGAACTGCCCTATACCTGTGTGGGCTTGATCCACCCCCGCTTCACTCGCGGGGCCACGGGTGCTGACGGCAAGGCGGTGGCCTCCTCATGAGCGCGATCGTCGCCAGCGACCTCGACCGCACCCTGATCTATTCGGTCGCCGCGCTGGGCCTCGCCATGCCCGACGCCGAGGCCCCCCGCCTCCTGTGCGTGGAGACATACGAGCGCAAGCCGCTGTCCTATATGACGGAGACGGCCGCCGGGCTGCTCGCCGAACTGGCCGGCAGGACCACCTTTGTGCCGACCACCACCCGCACCCGAGAGCAGTACGGCCGCATTCATCTCCCGGGCCCGGCACCGGAGTTCGCCATCTGCGCCAACGGCGGGCATCTGCTCGTACGGGGCGAGTCGGACCGGGACTGGCAGCACACCGTCGCCGAGCGGCTCGCCGCGCAGTGCGCGCCGCTCGATGAGGTCCGCGCGCATCTCGTGCGCACCGCCGACCCGGCCTGGCTACTCAAGGAGCGTGTCGCGGAGGACCTCTTCGCCTATCTCGTCGTGGAGCGGCCGCTGCTGCCGGACACCTGGGTGAAGGACCTCGCCGGCTGGGCCGGCGAACGCGGCTGGACCGTCTCGCTTCAGGGCCGCAAGATCTATGCCGTGCCGCAGCCGCTGACCAAGAGCGCAGCCGTGGCGGAGGTGGCGCGCCGCACCGGGGCGTCCGAGATCCTCGCGGCCGGCGATTCGCTCCTCGATGCCGATCTGCTGCTGGCCTCCGACCGCGGATGGCGGCCCGGACACGGGGAACTGGCGGACTCCGGCTGGAGTGCCCCGCATGTCACGGCGCTCGAAGAGCGGGGTGTCGCCGCGGGCGAGGAAATCGTGCGGGCTTTCATCCGCGGCGCCGTTCCCCCGAGCCACGCCGGCTGACACGGACCATGACAAAGACCGCCACCGCCAGTGCAGTTGCCGCAAGGACCACCTTCGAGTAGACGTCCACATACCCCGTCACCTCTTCCCAGTTGTCGCCGAGCAGATAGCCGGCGAGGACGAAGATCGTGTTCCAGATGAAGCTGCCGAGGGTGGTCAGGGCGAGAAAGACCGGTATCGGCATGCGCTCGATTCCGGCGGGTATCGAGATGAAGCTGCGGAAGAGGGGAATCATCCGGCCGAAGAACACCGCCTTCGTCCCGTGCCGCCGGAACCAGCGCTCCGTCTTCTCGATGTCGGAGACCTTGACCAGCGGCAGCTTCGAGGCGATCGCGACCGTGCGCTCGCGCCCGAGCAACGCGCCCACGCCGTAGAGCGCCAGGGCACCGGTCACCGAGCCGAGGGTCGTCCACGCGAGGGCGGAGAACAAAGGCATGCTCTCGCGGGCGGCCGCGAAGCCCGCCAGCGGCAGGATCACCTCGCTCGGCAGCGGTGGGAAGAGATTCTCGGCGGCGATGGCCACACCCGCGCCGGGCGCGCCGAGCGTGTCCATGAGGTCGAGGATCCAGCCGGGTGCGGTGCTTCCGATGCTTTCGGTCATGCTTCAACGCTAAGAATTCTTGTCTCGCGGCACATTGCGGTACACCGCACGAAAGACTGCGGTTTTCCGCAGTGTGCGCGGACCCGCGATGCGGCTAGCGTTTTGATCATGTTGGGAATTGCGCGGCGCGGATTGCGCCTGGCGACAGGACTGGTGCTCGGTGCCGTACTCGCGGTGGCCGAGCTCCCCTTCGTCGTGCTCGCCGGCCTCTCCCTGCTGTGCGTGTTCGCCTGGCCGCGCGGCCGCCGTGCGGTCCTCAAGCCCCTGGCGGCCGTCGCGCGAGCCCTGACCGAGACCCACCGGCGCCGCCTCCGCGTCTACGTCGCGGCCGACACCTCGGGCGCGTACGCGGACCACCGCGCCCTGCAATATCTGTCCCTGCGCTGGGGATTGGGCGTGCTGGGCGCTCTTGTCCTGGGCGCGGCGCTGATCGGAATGGCGTACGGCATCTCCTGGATCTTCATCCTGCTGCTCACCGACGTCCGCCACCCCGGCACCCTCGCGCTCTCCAGCGTCGGCGGCCTCTTCCTCCTCTTCCTCAGTCTTCAGGGCACCTTCGGGGTCGCCGGGCTGGAGACCGGGCTCGCGCGGTACTACCTCGGCCCCAGCCACCACGAGACGCTGGAGCGCCGCATCGAGGAACTGGCCGCCACCCGGGCCGGTGTCATCTTCGCGGTCAACGACGAGCGCCGGCGTATCGAACGCGATCTGCACGACGGTGTGCAGCAGCGGCTGGTCGCCCTGGGGATGCTGCTCGGCCGCGCGCTGCGCAGCCAGGACGCGCGGCGCGCGGAGCAACTCCTGCGGCAGGCCCACGAAGAGAGCGGCCAGGCCCTGACCGAGCTGCGCGAAGTGGCCTGGCGGGTCTATCCGACGGTGCTGGACGAAGCAGGGCTGCGCGCAGCACTGGAAACGGTCGCCGAACGCTCGGCCATCCCCGTACGCCTCGACTACGCACTGGTCACCGAACCCGACACCGCCGTGGCCACGGTCGCCTACTTCGTGGTCTCAGAAGCCGTCACCAACGCCGTCAAGCATTCCGGCGCCGGACGGATAACGGTCCGCGTCGCCTCTGGCGAGGACGCCGTGCTCGTGCACATCGAGGACGACGGACCGGGCGGCGCGGATTCCTCCGGCAGCGGTCTGTTCGGGCTGGCCCGCCGGGTCGCCGCCGTCGACGGCCGGTTCCGGGTGGACAGCCCGGCCGGCGGACCGACCACCATCACCGCGGAGTTGCCGTGCGCGTAGTGCTGGCCGACGATTCGATCCTGTTGCGTGAGGGCCTGGTGCGCCTGCTCGCCGAGGAGGGGCATGAGGTGGCAGCCGCGGTCGGCGACGCCGATCAGCTGATCGCCGTGCTGGAGCAGGCGGGGAAGGAGGGGGAGAAGCCGGACGCGGTGGTGGTGGATGTCCGGATGCCGCCGACGCACACCGATGAGGGGCTGCGTGCCGCCGTCCGGATCCGGGAGCGCTGGCCCGATATCGGCGTCCTGGTGCTCTCGCAGTACGTCGAGCGCCGCTATGCGACAGAGCTGCTGACCGATGACAGCGAGGGGGTGGGCTATCTGCTCAAGGACCGGGTGGTCCAGGTCGACGAGTTCCTGGACGCGCTGGAGCGGGTGAGTACCGGAAAGGCCGCCTTCGACCCCGAAGTCGTACGGCAGCTGCTGATGCGCAGTCGTCGCACGGACCCGCTGGGCACGCTGACCGCACGCGAGCAGGAGGTGCTCCGGGAGATGGCACAGGGCCACACCAACGCGGCCATCGCGGTCCGGCTGCACATCTCGCAGAGCGCCGTGGAGAAGCACATCAACGCGATCTTCGACAAGCTCGATCTGACCGGCACCTCCGGTTACTCGCGCCGGGTGCTGGCGATTTTGCGGTACTTGGGGACATGAGACCGGGGATTGCGGCCGGTCGGCGATCAGCTCGACTAGTCTCGCCGAGGCGGTTGGCTGCACCGTCCGGTGACCGGCCGAGACCGCGATCCTTGATCAAGGGGAGAGCCAATGGTGGAGTCCAAGAGCACGCCGATCACACCGGAGATGTACGAGTACGTCCTCGCCCACAATCCGCCGTTGAACGCCGCGCAGCGGGACATCGTGGAGCTCACGCACCAGCAGTTCCCCGAGGCGGCGGGGATGCAGTCGGCGGAGGAACAGGGGCCGCTGCTGGCGTTCCTGGTGCGGCTGACCGGGGCCCGGCATGTCGTCGAGGTAGGGACGTTCACCGGATTCTCGACGCTGTCCATGGCGCAGGCGATGCCCGCGGACGGCACGCTGATCGCGTGCGATGTCTCCGAGGAGTGGACCGCCTACGGCCGGGAGTCCTGGGCGAAGGCCGGGGTCGCGGACCGAATCGATCTGCGGATCGCGCCCGCGCTGGAAACACTGCGGGCGATGCCGGAGGAGCCGCATATCGACCTCGTCTATCTCGACGCGGACAAGGGCGGCTATATCGCCTACTGGGAGGAGCTGGTGCCCCGGCTGCGGCCGGGAGGTCTGATCGTCGCGGACAACGTTCTGTACCACGGGGAGGTCGCCGACCCGGCGGCCACCGGGAACGCCCTGGCGATCAGGGCGTTCAACGATCATGTGCTGGCGGACCCTCGTATGGAAGCGGTGATCCTCACCGTGGCGGACGGTGTGACGCTGGCGCGCAAGCGATAGCGGCCCTTGTCCGCGTCACCATGAGCGCGGCCCAGCGCGGCCAGGACGCGGTGCGGCGGGCCCTAGCCGCAGCAGCCGCCTCCGCAGCAGCCGCCGCCTCCGCCGCCCCCACCGCTCGGGGCGCGGGAGGGGGCGGAGGCGGAGCCGCCGACGGCGACCGTGGAGAGGAGCTTCACCGTGTCCTCGTGGCCCTCGGGGCAGACGGCCGGGGCGGAGGACTCGGCCATCGGCCGGTTCAGCTCGAAGGTGGAGCCACAGGGGCGGCACCGGTATTCGTAACGAGGCATGGGCACAGGTTAGCCGCGGCGCCGCTCAGCGCACGACGGTGCCGGGCGGCGCGCCCAGCATGCCCAGCTCCGAGCGGGTCGGCGCGCCCTCCCAGTCGCCGGGCGACGCGACCGCGAACGCCCCGGTGGTGACGGCACGCTCCAGACGTCCGGCCGGCCCTTCGCCGTCCAGCAGGGCCGACAGATAGCCCGCCACGAAGGCGTCGCCGGCGCCCACGGCGTCCACCGCGCGTACCGGTTTGGCGGGCCGGTGCAGGGAGCCGCTGTGGGTGAAGGCCGTCGCACCCGCGGCGCCGAGTTTGACCACGATCTCCCCGACACCCAGGTCCAGGAGGAGCCGGGCCTGCGTCGCCACGGTGGCCGCGGCGTCGTCGGCCACGACCTCGCACAGCGGCAGCTCGTCATCGGAGGCGATCAGGAGATCCACCGCGGGAAGCCATTCGCGGAGGACCTCGGCCGCCTCTTCGGCGGTCCACAGGCGGGCGCGGAAGTTGACATCGAGACAGACCAATGACCCGTGATCCCGGGCCAGTTGCAGGGCGCGCCGGGCCGCCGAGCGGGCCGTGGGGCTCAGGGACGGAGTGATCCCCGTCAGATGTAGGACGCGAGGCGGAGCGGCGGCGAAGGCGCTCTGGATCACTTCCGCGGTGAGCCGGGAGCCGGCCGATCCCGCGCGGTAGTAGTGCACCCGGGTGACCTCGGGCAGCCGCGGCTCGAAGAGCAGCAGCCCGGTCGGGGCGCCGGGGTCGGTCGTGACGCCGGATATCTCGACGCCCTCGGCCCGCAGCGTACGCAGCACCAGCTGTCCGGCCTCGTCCTCGCCGACCGCACCCGCCCAGCGGACGTGGTGTCCGAGACGGGCCAGGCCGATCGCGACATTGCTCTCCGCCCCGGCGATGGAGACGTTCATCGTGCCGCCGAGCTTCAGCGGGCCGCTGCCCCGTAGGGCGACCATCGTCTCCCCGAAGGTGAAGACGTCCGGGCGGCCGGGCTGCCCGGGAAGCAGCGGACGGCGGGTGGCCGCTCCGGGGCCGGGGGCATCCTGCCGGCCCTCGTCACCCGGTGCGCCCGGCCGTCCCGTCATCCTGCGCACGCCGCCTTGAACTCCGCCGCCCGCTTGCGCAGTCCGTCCAGGTCGCCGCCGTCCGCCGCGTCCCCGACCAGCGGCGAACCAACGCCCACCGCCACCGCTCCGGCGGCGAAGTACGCCGGCGCAGCGGCCGCGTCCACCCCGCCGACCGGCACGAACGCCAGCTCGGGGAAGGGGACGCGGAGCGTCTGGAGATACCCGGGCCCGCCGACCGACGCCGGGAACAGCTTCAGGGCCGAGACGCCCAGAGCATCGGCCGCGATCACCTCGGACGGCGTCAGCACCCCGGCGAGCGTCGGGAGACCCTGCCGTACGGACTCCTCCAGACCGGCCCCCAGACCGGGCGTGACGATGAGGTTGGCCCCGGCCTCGGCGGCGCGCCGGGCATCAGCGGCGGTCAGAACGGTGCCGGCGCCGAGCCAGGCCGCATCGCCGAGCTCGGCGCGCGCCCGTTGGATGACCGTGAGGGCGTCGTGTCCGCTGAGCGAGACCTCGATCAGCGGAAGGTCGGCCTCCGCAAGCGCCATGACCGTACGGAACGACGCCTCCGCATCTCTGCCCCGGATGATGGCGATCAGCCGCTCGGTCCGGAGCGCTGTGCTGAAGTCCATGGCGTTCCTGCTTTCTCCTGCACCCCGCCGCGTGCGTACTGCGCGCGACCGGGCCGTTCGGGCGCACGGGTGACACCTCTGATTATTCCGGGCCCGGGCGGGCGGGATCGAGCCCCGGACGAGCCAAAGCGATCACTGCCCCGCGCTCCCGCCGCTCACCATTCGGCGAACGCCCCGTCCTCATGGCGCCACACGGGATTCCGCCAGGTGTGCCCCCGCCGATCCGCCGCCCGCACGGCGGCCTCGTCCACCTCCACGCCGAGGCCGGGACGCTCGGTCCGCAGCAGTGAGCCGCCGTGAAAACGGAACGGCTCCAGATCCGCGACGTAGTCCAGCAGCTCGGCGCCCTGGTGGTAGTGGATCCCGATGGACTGTTCCTGGATGAGGAAGTTCGGGGTGGTGAAGGCGACTTGGAGGCTGGCGGCCAGCGCGACCGGGCCCAGGGGACAGTGCGGCGCGAGCTGCGCCCCGTAGACCTCCGCGAGCGCGGCGATCCGGCGCAGCTCGGAGATGCCGCCCGCATGCGAGATGTCGGGCTGGAGGATCGCCACACCGGCTTGCAGCGGAGCCAGGAACTCTCGCCGGGTGAAGAGACGTTCACCGAGTGCGAGGGGGATGGCGGAAGCGTTCACGAGATCAGGGAGGGCATGCAGGTAGTCGCAGAGGACGGGCTCCTCGACGAACATCGGGGCGTATTCGGACAGCAGGGGGAGGAGCCTGCGGGCGTTGGCGGGCGAGACCCGGCCGTGGAAGTCGAGGCCGAAGTCCCGTTCGTCGCCGAGGACCTCACGCGCGGTCTCGGCGCGCAGCAGACATGCCCGCACTTCGGCGCGGGTCGCCACCGGCGTCATCTTGCCGCAGCCGTTCATCTTGACGGCGGTGAAGCCCGCCTCGGTCTGCGCGGTGACCGCGTCGCGGATGGCCTGCGGCTCATCGCCGCCCACCCATGCGTAGGCGCGGATCTTCTCGCGGACCGGCCCGCCGAGCAGCTGGTGGACGGGGAGACCGTGCTGCTTCCCTTTGATGTCCCACAGTGCCTGGTCCAGGCCGGCGACGGCGGACGAGAGGACGGGCCCGCCGCGGTAGAAGCCGCCCTTGGTCATGACCTGCCAGTGGTCCTCGATACGTGCCGGATCCTGCCCCAGGAGGTACTCGGCCAGCACCTCCACGGCCGCCCGGACCGGCTCGGCCCGCCCCTCGACCACCGGCTCACCCCAGCCGACGACGCCCTCATCGGTCTCCACCCGTACGAACAGCCAGCGCGGAGGGGCGAGGAACGTCTCGATACGGCTGATCTTCATGGACCGGTCCGTCCTTTCGACGTGTGGCGAGCGGCCGGGGCAGGCGGCAGGCGGCGAGCGGTGGGCGGCACGGGGCTCGCGAGCGCGGCGATACGGCACGCGCAACGGACGAGCCGGAGCGTACGGCCCGCGCGGACGAGTCGGAACCGACGGCCCGCGCCGGCCGTTCGCCCCGGCCACGCATGCGCCGACCCTTGTTCGCGACTTCCTGCCCACCCACGTCACCGCGGTAACCCCACGCCGCTCCCCGGAACACAACCCTCCGCCCCACCACATCCGTTCCCCCCACTACGGCTGCTGCCGCACCTACGGACCTCCCGCAAGTACGGGTGCACCTACGGGTCCTTCCGCACCTACGGATGCTCCCGCGCCGACACATCGAGCAGTTCGAGCATCGCCATATAGGCCCCGTCGACGTCCCGCTTCCGTACGGCCTCGACCACCGCGGCATGTATCGCATGGGGCTGGTCGAAGGCGCCGTACTCGTCCAGCACCGCCCGGTCGCGCTGGACCAGCACCGGCACGATCACCCGGTGCATCTGCGCGTAGAAGCGGTTGTTCGACGCGATCAGCAGCGCCGTGTGGAAGGACGCGTCGGCCCGTACGAGCAGCACCGGGTCGTTGCCGGACGCCGCCATCGCGCTCAACGCGGCGTCCAGAGCCGCCAGATCCTCATCGGTACGGCGCTCCGCGGCGAGCGCGGCCGCCGCGGGCTCGATGGAGCGACGCAGTTCGAGCACATCGGCGAAGAAGTCGGACGAGACGCCGGCCGCCAGTTTCCACCGGAGCACGTCCGTGTCCAGGAGGTTCCAGTCCTCCCGGGGGCGGACATAGGTGCCCCGCTCCTTGTCGGCGCCGAGCAGCCCCTTGGTGGTCAGCACCTTGATCGCCTCACGCAGCACGGTCTGGCTCACGTCCAGCTCCGCCATCACCTCCGGCAGCACGAGGCTCTCGCCCTCCCCGTATATGCCCTTGAAGATCCGCTTGGCGAGCGTGGCGACCGCCCCATGGTGAGCCCCGTGTCCTGAGGAGGCGGCGTGCCCCGAACGGCTCATGGTGCTGCTCCCTGCTCCCCGTGCTCGCTGCCCCCGACCCCTTCCCCTCCCGCCCCGTCAGCCATATCCGCCGCCCCGACTGCCCTGGCCACACCGGTCACGCGGGCCAGGGTTCACGCCGGCCACGGTGGAGATGACGGACACCCACACCACCGACCCCGCTCACCTCACCTCACGTACCTGCCTCACCCCAGTCATCCCACTCGGCCCACTCGCCCCACCCACCCCAGCCATCAGGGCGTACCGAGCACCCCATTCCCACCTCGGTACGCCCTGACGTCTCCGCGCCCCGGCTCAGGGCTTCTTGCGGTCGCCGCCGGACCGGGCGCCGGTATCCAGGGAGGTGGTGTGCCTTCTGCTCCCACTGGTGCCGGCGCCGAACGAACCGCGCCCGGCATGCGGGGCGCCCTGCATCTTGATCCGTGCCGCCTGCCGTGCGGCCGTCATACCGGAGACGGGACGCAGCTGTCCGCGGTCGTACTGCTCCGCCTCCTCCGGGTGCCGGGCGCGCCAGTACGGATTGTCGTGGGGGAGGCCGCCGCTGACCCGTCCGTACATCCCGAAGACCAGCAGCATCAGCCCGACCAGGAAGCTGAACAGGACGTTCTGGATCTGGAAGGCGAGGAAGTTCGCGCCGGTGTCCAGCAGCGCCAGGTTCACGAATCCGCTCAGCAGGAAGAGACCGCCGAGCACGATGTTGAGGGTCGAGGCGAAGTTCCCGCCGATCACCATGCCGATGACGAGGATGGCGCCGACGACGATCGAGAGCACGCTCAGGGTGCCGTTGGTGTTCAGCCCGGCCACGGTGTCGCCGCCGGTGTCGAAGTAGCCGATGTGGTGGGTCAGCCCGAGGATGCCGAATGCGATCAGTACCAGGCCCATCAGCCCGGCGCCGATGCGGTAGACCTTGCTGAGCCGGTGGTCCACGGGCAGATGCTCGTCGAGCCGTGTGTGGTGCCGCTGCTTCCCCCGGTGCAGCGGGTTCACGGGCCCGTGCAGGGTCTGGCCAGTAGCCCCAGTAGCCATGTCCGGCCTCCTTCGCGCAGGTGCCGACTGGGCCGTACTCCACTCCAGGATCCGCCCGGGTGGCAGTTCACGCCATCGCGCCCGGTGGCGGGGCGGCACGGAACCGCCCTCCTGGCCCGCCGGGCTTCCGGCCCGGCACCGGCCCGTACACCGGACCCGGCAAGTCAGACCCCGAGGCTGCCCCCGGCCCGTACACCGGACCCGGTAAGGTCACACCCCGAGGTCGCCCCGGGCTCAGCCGCCGCTTCCGGCCCCGCCCCTGGCCTCCCGGATCTCCTGCACCACCCGGGCCGCCGTCTCCCGTACCGCCTCGGTCTCCAGCAGAAAGTGCCACCAGTCCGGATGGCGCCCCTCCAGGCCCGCGACCGCACGGTCCAGCCGCGCCACCGCATCGTCCAAGGGGCCGGCATGCCGCGGATCGGGGGTGCTGCGCCCGCTCATCGCCAGCCGCTGCGCGTCCCGTACGGCGAAGCGGGTCCGTTCGACCTCCTTCTGGCGGTCGAACGAGACCGCATCGAGCCGCTGTAGCCGGTCACCGGCCGCCGAGACTGCCTCGTCGGTGGTGTCCAGCAGCGCCCGCACGGTCGCCAGCCGGCTCGTGGCGTCCGCCCAGCGCTGCTCGTCCCGCGCCTGCTGCGCCTCCCGCAGCTTGACCTCGGCCTGCTGGACGGACCGGGCGGCCTGCTCCGGTACCTGTTGGAGGTCCTGCCAGCAGGCCGCGCTGTACCGCCGCCGCAGCTCGCTGAGGACCGGGTCGACCTTCCCGGCACGCGTCGTGATCGCCTGCGCCCGGGTCCGCAGCGACACCAGCCGCTTGTCGATCTCCGCGGCCTTCCCCGGCAGCCGCTCGGCCTCGGTCCGAACCCCCTCGGCCTGGCGCAGCACGGCGTCGGCGCGCCGGATCGTCTCCTGTACGCCATGTTGCCCGGCGCCCTGATTGAGCTTGGTCAGCTCCGGCCCGAGCGCCGCCAGCCGGGCCGCGAGATCATCGGCCTGCAGACCCTGCGCACGGACCGCGTCCAGCGCGTTGCTCGCCGCCAGCAATGCCTGCCGCGCCCGCTCCACGGCCGGGGCCAGCCGCGCCAGCTGCGTCTCGGCGGACTGAAGCAGCGGCCCCAGCCCCTGCGCGAACCGGTCCAGCTCGCCCTTGACCCGGTCCAGCTCCTGCTTGGCACGGGTCAGATCGGCCCGCGCCCGCGCCATCGCGGCGCCGTCGAGGTCGTCCCGGTCGAGATCGTGGGAGTCGACCGCGGTGATGTACCCCTGACTCACCTCGTCGATCCGCCGGCCGAAGCCCTCGTACTCCTCTGCCGCCTTCCGCGCGGGCGGCGAGGTGTCGACGGCGGTGATCGTCTCTATGGAGATCCGCAGATCCCGGTGCGCGGTGTCCAGCTCGTAGAACGACGCCGCCGCGGCATCCTTGGCGGCCTGCGCATCGGCCCGCTGGCCTTCCCCCCGCCCGAACCAGCGACGGGTCCCGCCGCCCGCGAACGACCACGGCGCCATCGCCACCACCAGCGGCAACGGCAGCAACATGAGCGCCACCACATCCCGGACCGGGCCTCCACGGGCGCGACGGCGTTCTCGCTGCTCATGCGGCTGAGTGTCTGTCGCCGTCACTTCCCTCTCCCGATCGGATCGCCCCAGGACCGAATGTCATTCTCCCACTCACCGGAAACGAACACGCCGGCCGGTAAGTTCGCCCTTCGAGCACTGGTTTGCAGTTCAGCCCCGGAGGCAAGGTAGTCTGTCGGCTCGGCCAGGGCGCATAGCTCAGCGGTAGAGCGCTGCTCTTACAAAGCAGATGTCACAGGTTCGAATCCTGTTGTGCCCACTCCTTGTGTGAAACCATAAAGGCCCAGGTCATCCGAGATGAATTCGGATTCCTGGGCCTTGATCATTTTCTTGGCGCGGCCCCCTAGGGCCCTTGCCTGAGCGCAACACCAGCTCGGCCGGCCGTCACGTCGCCGCCCCGCCCGCCCGTGCCGAAGCCCGTACGCTGGCGAATGTGACGCGTGTGATCGTGGCGGCAGGAGGAGGCGGCGATGCGGTCGCCGCCGCGATGCTGGATGCGTCTCTCTACGGGGGCGAGACCCCGGCGGTGGTTCTCTCCTACGCGTGGGACCGGCTCTTGGTCGACCCGGTGCCGGGGCCGAGAGGGCCGGCCAACTTCAGGGGGCTTCGTCCGCTCACCCGAAGCGTTCGGACCGTCCCTGCCGATGCCGCGGCGATTGCTCCTGCGGGGTCGACGCTTCCCCGGCTGGCCGCTGAGCTCCCGCAGACCTTCGCGCTGATCGATCCGCACCATGGCGCCGAGGGCATCGTGCGCCAACTCGAAGAGCTCGTGCAGTATTTGGAGCCGGACTCCGTTGACCTCCTGGATGTGGGCGGTGACATCCTCGCCCGGGGCGATGAGCCCACCCTCCGCAGTCCGATCGCCGATGCCCTCACCCTCGCGGCGTGCTGTGAACTCAACTTCCCCGTACGGCTTCTGGTCGCCGGTCCCGGCCTCGATGGCGAGCTTCCCGCCGAGGTGCTGCGCGACCGTCTGGGGCCCGTTGCCCTGACGCTCGGCGCGGAGCACGTTGCGCCCGTCAGCCCGGTCCTGGAGTGGCATCCTTCTGAGGCCACGGCCATGCTGGCCGCCGCCGCGCGGGGCGCACGCGGCCGGTGTGAGGTGAGCGGCGCCGGTGCGCCGGTGCCGCTGACG
Organism: Streptomyces sp. NPDC029466; assembly: GCF_055574515.1. Lineage (NCBI taxonomy): Bacteria > Bacillati > Actinomycetota > Actinomycetes > Kitasatosporales > Streptomycetaceae > Streptomyces > Streptomyces sp. NPDC029466. The sequence goes on along the minus strand of NZ_JBVHZH010000001.1, from coordinate 184,217 downwards.
GACGAGGGGCCCGTCGTGTACGAGGCCGACCTCGATGAAGCGCTTCAGCGGAATCAGCTCGCCGGGGCCATCCTCGCCACGGAGAATCTGCACCAGGTCGAGCAGTACAGCCGGGAGATCTGCGGCTTCTCCGAAATCGATGACGAACGGCACCAGGCCGGGCGGCTCGGCGGGCAGGCGCCGCCGGCGATCGATCCGGAAGTGGTACTCCGGCAGCTCGACGACTTCGAGGCCGATGCGCGGGGGCGCGGCATCACGCATACGACCTTTCGCCGGCTCACCGAAGCCCTTGGGCTCAGTGGTACCCAACGCCTGGAGCTGAGAGCCCTTCTGCTGGGCAGCCGCCCGGAGCGGTATCAGGCTCCCCTCTGGCACATTCCGTCCGGAGATTGAGCGCTGACGAGCAAGAGCAGAGCGCCTGCCGAGCTGACCGGCCAGGGCGGCGGCAACGTCTTCTCCTGTGGAACGGTCTGGCGGGCGGGGCGCTCCAGCCGGTGCCGGACCGGCGCACGCCATCTGAGGAATGAGCCTCCCGGCCGTCGGCGCTATACCTCCGTTTCTCCGAGCCGGCGGATGAGGTGGTCGGCGAATTCCTGAACCACCGTGGGGAGTTGACGGCCGACCATGGCCTGGATCTGGAGGGTGCGGAGGTGCATTTCCGGGTTCCGGATGGCGACAACTTTCAGGCCTTCGATGCGCAGGTGCTCATGGACGCTGATGTGGCCGATCAGCGAGACGGCGTTGGCCTCTTTGACGAAGGCCGACAGGGTGCTGGAGCCGGAGGTGACCAGCAGGGGTTCGAAGGCGATGCCCTCGATCGAGCAGCAGAGGTCGAAGAGGCGCCGGTTCGTCGTGCCTTCTTCGTTGAGTGCGACCGGATAGGGGAGGAGGTCATGCAGAGAGATGTCGCTGCGCTCGGCGAGGGGGTGGTCGGAGCGGACCAGGGCCTGGATCGGGGCGCGCTGGGCGTGTATCACACGGACGTCGGGAGTGGGCGCGAGGCTGAATGTCATGGCGAGATCGACCGTGCCGTCCTGGACCATGTGGGTGGCCTGCGAGGGCGTCACCACGGGAAGCCGGAAGGTGGTTCCCGGATGGTCCCTGCGGAAGGAGGCCATGGCGGCCGGCAGGAATTCCTGTGCGGCGCCCTGTGAACTGGCCACCCGGACAAGGGTGCCCAGCCGGCCGCGGCCGCGGATGTCCGTAAGTACCTGATCGGTTTCCAGTGCGGCGCGGCGCGCATAAGCGGCCAATAGGGTGCCGGCCTCACTCGGCACCATTCCGCGCGGGCGGCGCTCGAAGAGCGGTACCCCGATTTCCTGCTCCAGTTTGCCGATCTGCCGGCTGATGGCCGAGCCGGCGACCAGCAGTCGCCTGGACGCCTCGTTGACCGAGCCGGTGCGGACCACTTCGAGGAAATACTCAAGAGCCGGACTGTTCAGCATGCCCCTCAGCGTATGCCGCCATTGTCCTTTGGGCAACGACTTGTTCTATAAATTGCGATTGCGTGAATGGTCGGGCCGTGCCTACCTTCGTCATATGCCCTGCGGGCTCACCCGTCCGGGCGGACCGGAAGGCGAAAGAGTGCCCCTCATAAGGCGGACTCGTCGAGCAGCGGTCGGTTCAGGGCCCCTTTAGCCGCTCAGGTGTGCATCCTCCCCGCAGGCAGCCGAGGCAGGGGAAAACGATGAATGCGACAGTCCCCAGTAGTGAGTACTCCGGCTCGCATGCGACGCCGCGGCGGGACGCAGAATTCCTCTTTCCGCTGCCGCACATCCCGGAGGCCGTAGGCATGGTGCGCCGACGCGCACACACCGTGCTGACCGGCTGGAATCTGCCTGCCACCACCATTGACGACGCGGTCCTGGTGATTTCGGAACTGGTCACCAACGCGATCACCCATGCCCTCCCGCCGGCTGTGCTCCAGCTGTCGCGGACGGTGGCCGAGGGGCCTCGTGCGCTGCGTATCGAGGTCACCGATGCGGGTCCCGCCGTGTCCGTCCCGCGGCCGGCGGACGGCCGGCACGCGGCGGAACACGGTCGTGGCAGCGTCATCGTCACCGCCCTGGCTGCCCGGCACGGTACCCGTGTCGACGCCTGCGGGATCACGCGGTGGGCGGACCTTCCCGCCCTGTGAGGGCGTTTCCACGATCGTTGCCTTTTGGGTAATCAGGTGTTCTAGAAATTGCGATTGTGTGAACGACTGGGTGCCTCTAGCGTCATCGCTCAACGAGTTCACGGATTCCGTCTCTTCCGCTTCGGACTCGCCCATCGGCGGTACCACCCTGCGCGACAGTTCGCCTGATCGATCCGAGGGAGTAACACTCATGACGACCGCTGGAGAAACAGGTCAGATGAATACCGAGAAGCCTGTCAGTAAGAAACGAGCACGACATGCCGTGCTCGCGGCAACGGCTGGGAACACACTTGAGTGGTACGACCTGACTTCGTACGGATTCTTCGCGGTCTCGATCTCCAAAGCCTTCTTCCCTGCCGGCAACCCGACGGTTTCCCTGATGCTCGCCTTCGGCACGTTCGGCGTCTCGTATCTGGTCCGGCCATTGGGTGCGCTGGTCCTGGGAACGTACGCGGACCGCAGCGGACGGAAATCCGCGCTGCTGCTCACCATTCGACTCATGATGATCGGCACATTGCTGATCGCCGTGATGCCCACCTATGAATCCATCGGCTTTGCCGCACCGGTACTGATTCTGGTGGCCCGTCTGCTGCAAGGGTTCTCGGCAGGTGGCGAGTTCGGCAGCGCGACGGCATTTCTGGCCGAACACTCCGCCGACCGGCGGGGGTTCATGGCGAGCTGGCAGTTCGCCTCGCAGGGCCTGGCGACACTGCTGGCCGCAACATTCGGCACCGTACTGAGTCTGAGCCTCTCCGGAGCGCAGCTGGACTCCTGGGGCTGGCGCATCCCGTTCTTCGTCGGCCTGCTGATCGGCCCGGTGGGGTACCTGATCCGCCGGCATGTCCCGGAGAGCAGCGAATTCGTCGAAACCGCCGAAGCGGGAGACGTGGTCACGACCCCCGTCCGGCAAGTACTGCGGAGCCAGAAGCTGCCGGTGCTCCTCATGATCGGCGCACTGGTGATGTCCACCGCGGTGACCTACGTGATCGTCTATATGCCGACCTACGCACACGAGGTCCTCGGTCTGCCGTCCTCCGCCGGCTTCATCGGGGCGGCGGTGTCCGGCGTGGCACTGACGACCATCACGCCCCTGATCGGTCATCTCTCGGACCGGATCGGCCGCATCAAGATCATGCTCATTGCCGGGACCGCCATGATCCTCAGCATCTACCCGCTGTTCCTGCTGCTGTCGGGCAGACCGTCACTGCTGGTCATGGGCGTGGTGATGTTCCTGCTCGGCTTCCTGAAAGCCTGCTACTTCGGTGCGCTGCCCGCCCTGATGTCCGAGGCATTCCCGATCGCGACCCGCGGCACCGGCCTGTCCCTCAGCTACAACATCGGCGTGATGTCCTTCGGCGGCTTCGCGCCCGTGGTCATCACCTGGATGATCGCCGCCACCGGCAGCCACCTCTCGCCCAGCTTCTACATCATGGTCGCCGGCGTCCTGAGCCTCGCCTCTCTGGTGGCCGCCCGCCGTTTCCTCGCCCTGCGCTGACGCCCGGGTCGCGCTCCGCACCGCCCGACGATCCCCCACCTGACGGGCACCACGCCCGGCAGTGCCCAAGAAAGAAAGAGGTCAACGATGACAGACGCTTGCCCGATCCGCGCCCAACTCCCCGCCACGCCGCGCGAGCTCGTGCAGGGATGCCAGGACGAACTCATCGCCGGACTGATGGAGTACGTCAGCCACCCCAGTGTGAGCGCGACCGGCGAGGGCTTTCCCGCCGCGACCGATGTCGCCGTCGAAGAGGTCAAGCGGGCCGGTCTGACTCCGTCGGTGCTCGCCGGCAAGGGCCGGCCGGCGGTGGTCGGCCACCGCGCGGGGCCGACGGGAGCGCCGCACGTCCTGCTCTACGGCCACTACGACGTCCAGCCGGCCGGGCCACGCGAGAGGTGGGACTCCGATCCCTTCACCCCCGTCCTGCGGGACGGGCGGATCTGGGGCCGCGGCACCGGTGACAACAAGGGGCAGCACTACGCGCACCTACAGGCGCTGCGTCTCTTCGAGGAGCACATAGGTGCGCTCCCCTGCACGGTCACCGTGCTCCTCGATGGCGAGGAGGAGATCGGCAGCCCCACACTGGCGGACACCCTGCGCGCGCACCAGGAGCTGTTCGACTGCGATCTCGTGGTCTGGAGCGACCGTTCGGTGCATGAGTCCGGTGAATGGTGTGTCTCGCACGGGGTCCGCGGCATGATCCGTCTCCGGATCACCGCCACCGGCCCGAGCCACCCGCTGCATTCCGGGAATTTCGGCAATGTCGCGCCCAACCCGGCATGGCGACTGGTCCAGGCGCTGGCGAGTCTCAAGGACCCCAGCGGCCGGGTCCTCGTCGAGGGCTTCGACGACGGCCGGGAACCGCTGTCCGACGCCGATCGCGCCGCGTTCGCCGCCCTCCCGCTCGACCTTCAGGAAGTCCTCGGGGGCATCGGACTCGCCGAGATGGACCCCGCGTTCAACGGGCTGTCCTTCTATGAGCGGCTGGCCGACCGCCCCACGCTCACGATCAACGGGCTCACCGCGGGGGATGTGGACCGGACCATCATCCCCGACACCGCGGAGGCGGGCGTCGATATCCGGCTGACGCCGGGTCAGGACCCGCAGGCGGTCTTCGAGCGGGTGGCCGCCCATCTGCGGGTCCATGCCCCCGAGGTGACGGTCACCATGGTCTGTGGCGTACCGGCGTCCCGGACCTCGATCGACAACCCCCATACGCCCAGGGTGGCGCGGGCCATCTCCCGGGTGACCGGGCGTGATCCGCTGCTGATCCCTGCCTATGGCGGCACGCTGCCCGACTGGATCTTCACCGGGATCCTCGGTGTGCCCAGCATCGGCCTGCCGCTGGCCAACGCCGACCAGGCCAACCACGCGCCCAACGAGAACCTCCGCGTCGACTACTTCCTCGACGCCACCGCGATCTGCATGGAGCTCCTGCTCGAACTGGGTTCCTGAATACCCGGCCGCCCGGCGAAACCCACTGGAACAGAGGCGTGACACCGCACATGCGCACCACATCACAGCCCAAGCCCTGGCTCGTCCACGACGGAACCCTCACCGGACTGAAGGTTCTCGATCTGTCCCGCATCCTGTCCGGGCCGTTCTGCACCATGGTGCTGGCCGACCTGGGCGCTGATGTGATCAAGGTCGAGGACCCCGTCTCCGGCGATGACACCCGCGTCTGGGGGCCGCCCTTCCAGGGCGAGGACGCGGCGTACTTCCACAGCGTCAACCGCAACAAGCGCGGTATCGCCGTCGACCTCAAGGACCCCGACTGCCTGCGCCTGGTACAGGAGTTGGCCACCACCGCCGATGTGATCGTGGAGAACTTCCGGCCCGGTACGGCGGCCCGTCTCGGGCTGGGCTACCAGGACGTCCGCGACCGCAACCCCGCCGTGGTGTACGCCTCGATCAGCGGCTACGGGCAGACCGGACCGTACCGGAGCGAGCCGGGCTACGACGCGATCGCGCAGGCGGTCAGCGGCGTCATGAGCGTGACCGGCGAACCCACCGGGCCGCCCGTGCGCTTCGGGGTGTCGCCGGCCGATCTGGCGGCCGGGATGTGGGCCGCCATCGGCGTCCTCGCCGCCCTCCGCAACCGCGAGCACACCGGCACCGGCGACTGGGTCGATGTGTCGCTGCTGGACGGCCAGGTGGCCTGGCTGAGCTACGTCGCCAGTGGGTACTTCTCCTCCGGCAACGTTCCGCAGCGCTACGGTTCGGCCCATCCCACGATCGTGCCCTACCAGGCATTTCCCACCGCCGACGGCCACCTGATGGTCGCCGTCGGAAACGACGGGCAGTGGCGCCGCTTCGCCACCGCGATCGGGCTCGCCGCGCTCGTCGGCGACCCACGCTTCGCGACCAACTCGGACCGGGTCCGCCATCGTGCGGAGCTGCTCCCACTCATCGAGCGCGCGCTGGGTGCCCGTGGGGCCAAGGAATGGGCCGTGCTCCTGACCGAGGCGGAGATACCGGTCGGGCCGATCAACACCGTCGACGAGGCCCTGCGGCACCCCCAGGTCGTCGCGCGCGGCATGGTCACCGAACTCGACCACCCCGACGCCGGCACCCTGCGCACCCTCACCTCGCCCATCAAGCTCTCCGACCATCCGGCGACCGTGCGCACACCGCCGCCCCGCCACGGGGAGCACACCGCACAGGTGCTGACCGACATGGGGGTCGGCCCGCGGCAGTGGTCCGACCTGTGCGCGCGAAAGGCCGCGAAGTGACCGCCGTACCCGCGCCCGACGTCAGCATCGCGATGGTCCGGTCCGGGGCGGTCGCCGAGATCCGGATCGGTGACGGCAGCCGGCGCAACGCCCTCCCCGGCGAGGCCTGGGCGCGGCTGGCCCGCCAGGTCAGGGAACTCGGGGCCTGCCGGTCGCTGCGGGTGCTGGTGATCCGGGGGCACGGTGACACGTTCTGCGCCGGCTCCGACATGACCGACTGGGTGGATGCGGAGCCCGGATACGTCGAGGAGTCCTTCGCGCGCATGGAAGAGGCGTTCTCCGCGATCGAGGACTGTCCTGTCCCGGTGATCGCCGAGATCCGCGGGGTCGCCGCCGGAGCGGGATGCCAGCTCGCCCTCGCCTGCGACCTGCGGCTGATGGCGGATTCTGCCCGGATCGGGATGCCGATCGCCCGGCTCGGCATCCTCGCCAGCCCTGCCTTCGCCGCCCGCATGGTGGCCGTTGCCGGACCGTCCGTGGCACGGGAGTTGCTCTACACCGGCCGGCTGGCCGACGCCTGCACGGCGGTGGCGCTCGGACTGGCCGATCACCAGGTGCCCGCGGCGCAACTCACCGACCGCACCGGCCGGCTCACCGCTGCCATCGCCGAGCAGCCGCCGGCGGCGATCCACGCCGCCAAGCTGGCGGTCGGCGCCGCGCTGGAGCCGCAGCGGACAGCCACCGCCGTCAACCCGCGGCCCGCAGTGGCGCACTCGCACTTCGGCCCGGCGATCGCTGCCTTCCTCGGACCGTCCGCGACAGCCGCACCGGATCCCCCCTAGCGCCCTGAGCAGGGAGCACGTGCGGCGGACGGGAGGTGAGGGCCTCAGGTCCGCCGCAGGCGCTGTTGTTCGCCGTGCGGGTGCTGTGTATCGTCGGAAGCAGTGGCTTGAAGTTTCAAGTACTTGTACGCGACCTCGCGGGGCCGGACCCGAGCCCCGGAGATGGCTGCCGTGCCCCGTGCGCACTCGGAGTGCGCCATGGACGGGACGTCTGCCGGCCGGATACCGGCCGGCAGGCCCTGGGCAGGGGCGGGGTGTGCGAGGTAGAGCAGAAGCAGGGGAGGGCGGCGGCGCCACGGCGGTGTCGCGGCCGGGAGATCGGAGACCAGGTTCCATGTCCGTACGACGTCTGAACCACGCGGTGCTCAACGTCCGCGATGTGACACGGTCGGTGGCGTTCTACACCGAGGCCCTCGGGCTGACGGTGGATGTCGAGATACCGGGGCGGGCCGCGTTTCTCAGCGCTCCCGGCTCGCTCAATGATCACGATCTGGGGCTGTTCGCGGTGGCGCCGGACGCGCCGGGGCCCGAGGCCGGACGGGTCGGGCTGTACCACCTGGCCTGGGAGGTCGGCACGCTCCGCGAACTCGTCGAGGCCCGCACCCGGCTCGACGAGCGCGGTGCCCTGGTGGGATCGACCGATCACCTCGTCGCCAAGTCGCTGTACGCCAAGGACCCGGACGGCAACGAGTTCGAGGTGATGTGGCGGGTCCCGCGGGAGGACTGGCCTGGCCCGGACCAGCCGGACCGGCTGCTGCCCCTCGATCTGGCCGCAGCCCTGGAGCAGTGGGGGCCGGACCGGGAGACGGGCGCCGCTGCGGGCTCGGCGACCTGAGGGCGGGACCGAGCCGGGCGGGTGAGGGGGCTGGGAGAAGCTCGGGCAGTTGAGCGCTCCGGATCGGCTCGGCCGCCTGCGGGCGCGGGCCCGGCAGGGGCCCCGAGGGGCCGGGAGCGGCTCGGGTGCCAGGGAGGGGGCGGCCGGTGGCGCGCGAGCAGGCGCCGGGCCGCCTTTCCTCAGGTTCCCGGCGCGGTCTGCTCCGCCGTCTCGGCTCGCCCGGCCCGCTCCGCCCAGCGCTTTTCGACGCCGGCCAGTCGCCAGTACGCCAGCGCCGCGGCCCACACGACCACGAACAGGCCGACGATGATGAAGCCGACATTGTCGAGGTCGAGGCCGGAAATCCAGCCGGTCACCGCGTCGTTGAGGCCGAGCTTGTCGTGCAGCACGGTCACCAGCTCGATGGTGCCGATGAAGAAGGCGACGGCGATCGACAGGCCGGTGATGGCGAGGTTGTAGTAGACCTTGCGCACCGGGTTGGCGAACGCCCACTGGTAGGCGAAGTTCATGAAGGTGCCGTCCAGGGTGTCGAACAGGCTCATCCCGGCGGCGAACAGCAGCGGCAGACACAGGACCGCGTACCAGGGCAGGCCCGCCGCCGCGCCGCTGCCCGCCATCACCATCAGGGTCACCTCGGTCGCGGTGTCGAAGCCGAGCCCGAAGAGGAAGCCGAGCGGGAACATCTGACCCGGGCGGGAGATGGAGCGGGTGAACCGCCCCAGGAAACGGTTCATGAAGCCGCGCGCGTCGAGGCGCTGCTCCAGCTCGGCCTCGTCGTACCGGCCGTCGCGCATCCCGCGGAAGACCCGCCAGATCCCGGCCAGCGCGATGAGGTTGAGAGCGGCGATGAGGTAGAGGAACGTGCCCGAGACCGTGGTGCCGACGGTGCCCAGGATCTGGTGCGTACGGGACTCGTCGTTGAGCAGCGTGCCGGCGAGCTGGGCACCACCGGCCACGAGGGCCGCCATCACCACGACCACGCTGGAGTGGCCGAGGGCGAACCAGAAGCCGACCGACACCGGCCGCTTGCCGTCGGCCATCAGCTTGCGGGTGGTGTTGTCGATCGCGGCGATGTGGTCGGCGTCGAAGGCATGCCGCATACCGAGGGTGTACGCGGTGATGCCGAGCCCGACGCCGAAGACCTGGCTTCCGACGGAGTAGTGGTTCGGGACCACGAGCAGGAAGAGCACGCCGAAGGCCACGACATGCAGCCCGGCTATGACGGCCATCAGGCCCGCGGTACGGACGGTGTCCTGCCGGCGCCAGCGGAACGTGGCGGGGGCAGGGGAGTTCGGGGTATCGGTGGACAGGGCCATCCGGGCGGTCACGCTCCAGCACCTCGTGGATCAGTTCGTGAGATGCCGTGGCCGGTCTCCTGGCTTGGGGGTACCACCCTGCTCCTTTAGAGCTTGGGGGAGGGTGCCCGCGTCCGCCCCCGCCTTCCCGGCCGCGGGCTGCGGTCAGTGGCGCCGCGGGCGCGCCAGGCGCCCGCGGAAGGGGTGGAAACTCCCCGATCACAGTGGCGAGGGCCGCTCCGGGCTGGGACCACAAGGTCCGTCACCGGCTTCCCGAACACCACGGCCCGGCCACTCTAGCCGCCGGCCCCGCGGCGCGAGGTGTGTGGGGGTTTTCCGCCGTCCGCGGGGCACGGCCCGCGGTGGACCCGTCACCGGGGGCCGGTTGCGGTGGGCCGGTCGCGGGAGTCAGTTGTCCAGGGACGACGGGAGTCAGTAGTCCAGCGACGAGAGGAAAGCGTGCAGTTCGTGGTCGAAGAGCGGGGTGTTCTCCAGGTTGACCATGTGGGCCGCACCCGGTATCCGGACCCTTCGGGCGCCCGGGACGGCCAGGGCTATCGCATGGGCGTTGGCGGAGATGTCGCGGCTGTCGAGGTCGCCGTCGAACACGACCGTCGGCACCCGGACCTCGCCGAGGCGGTCGGCGGCGCCGACTTCGAGGGGCATTCCGGCGCCCATTCCGTCGGCATGGACCTCCACATTGGCCGCGGCCGAGGCGCGCATCCGTTCACGGAATCCCGGGTGCACCGCGGACGGCTCGCGATGCGGCCCGTCCACCCATATCCGCAGGAAGTGTTCGACATACCGCTCCGCGCCGTCCGGTGCGCCGATCGCGGCCACCTGCTCCTTGATGTGCGCCAGGACGAAGGGGTCGGTGAAGGCCCGGCCGCTGATTCCCGGGGAGGCGAGCGCGAGGGCCGTCACCCGGCCGGGGTGGGCGAGGGCGGTGTCCAGCGCGACCCGCGCGCCGTGGGAAAGGCCGACGAGGACGGCGCTGGGGACGTCGAGTGCGTCCAGCAGGGCACACAGGTCGTCGTGGTGGGCGAAGTCGCCGGTCACGGTGGAGGACAGGCCATGGCCGCGGGCGTCGTAACGGATCGCGCGCAGCCCGGAGTTGACCAGCCAGGTGAACTGCTCGTCCCACATGTGCTGGTCGAGCATGCCGCCGTGCAGCAGCACCACCGCGGGGCCCGAGCCGGCCGTCTCGTAGAACAGCTCGCCCTCGTCGACCGGCACGAGGCCGTTGTCGATCTCGGACCAGGCGGTGATTCTCTGCGTCATTCTCCTGACCGTCCTTTGTGCATGAGAGGGGGCGGGGCGGGTCTGTCGTCGTGGCCTTCAGAGCTGCCGTTACTACGGTTACTGCTGTTCGTGCCGTTACTGCCTGCGCTGCCATGACTGTCCCGACTGCCCTGACTGTCGGTTTCCTCCCGTTGAACGCGCGAGTCGTTCGCCAGGTGCCGGAATTCCTCGCCGAGTCGGTCGAGAACGTGCAGCGTGGTGCGGACGTCCTCGGCGGGCAGGTCAGCCAGCCGCTGCCGCAGCTCCGTCGCCTCGAACTGCTGGACCCCGCGTATCGCCGCCGTGCCTTCGGTCGTGAGCCGGATCAGGGACGAGCGGCGGTGGGCGGGATTCGGGGCCGTGGCGACCAGGCCCAGCTCCGCGGCGTGGTTCACCCAGCGCTGCACCGGCTGGCGGTCGAGTCCCATCGAACGCGCCAACTGCGGGACGGTGCGGGGTCCTTCGGTGCGCAGGGCGTCCAGGAGTGCGTGTTCGCCGGCGGTCATGCCCGTGTCCGCCAGTTCGCGCTCCACCGCGCGCACGACCGTGCGGTGCAGGGGCCACAGCCGGCGGATGACGTCGTACAGCAGATCTTCAGTGGCCGCCGGCTCCCCGGCGCCCTCCCCCTCGGTATCCCTCACCGCAGCCCCTCTCGCCCCTCGGGCATCCCCATGGGCATCTGCATCGATGTCCGCGTCGACGTCCGCATCGACATCTTCATCAACGCCCCCCTCAATGACACTCGTGATGTCATGATGACATCGCTGATGTCGTTTGGGAAGGGGCCTGCCGCGGAATGGAGTTGAGGGGACGGATGGGTGGGATGAGGCTCATGTGGTCGGGGCGAGGAAAGGTGGACGGCGGATGAAGGTCGGTCTGTTGCGCGCGGTCGGGGTCGCCACGGCGGTCTACGGGGTGGCGGTGACCGCGGTGCCCGCCCTGCTGGCACGGCCCTCGGGGCTGGTCGATGAGGAGGGGCGGACCGGGCGGGCGACGCGCACCTCACTGCGTCCGCTGGCCTGGCGGGACGCGGTGAGCGGGCTGGCGCTGGCGGTGGCCCCGGAAGGCCCGGCGCTGCGCACCGCCGCGTATGTGCGGATCGCGGCCGACTTCGGGGACGCCGTTCTGCTCGGTGCGACGCTGCCCGGCCGCGACCGGAAGCTGGCGGCGGTGGCGGTGTCCGTGGGGTGGGGTGCGCTGTCGGTGGCCGGGCTGCTCGCCGGCGGGCGGCGGCGGGAGGTTATGAGCCTGCCGGCGGCGGGGCCTCTTCAGGCGTGAAGGTGATGACGAGGTCGGCGCGGTCGCGAGTGGCCGCCACCACCCGGGCGTTGGCCTCGTCCGAGGAGTGGACGAACCGCTCGGCCTCGGCGCGCGGGCGCCCGAAGTGCTCATGGCGGTCGACCAGCCGCCGGATCCGCTCCGGGGTGTCCAGGTCCACGTACCAGACCTCGTCGAGCAGTGCGCGGACCCGCGACCAGGGGGCGGAGTCGAGGAGGAGGTAATTGCCCTCGGTCACGATGAGCGGGATGTGGGGCGCCACGGGGATGCTGCCGGCGACCGGCTCCTCGATGCGGCGGTCGAACGCCGGGGCGTAGACGGCGCTGTCCGGTTCCGGTGCGCGCAGCCGCGCCAGCAGCGCCGCGTAGCCGGCCGGATCGAAGGTGTCCGGCGCGCCCTTGCGGTCCGTACGGCCCAGGCGCCGCAACTCTGCCTCGGCGAGATGGAAGCCGTCCATGGGGACGAGCGCCGCCTGCCCGGCCAGCTCCGCCACGACATGGGTGGCGAGGGTGGACTTGCCGGCACCGGGTGGCCCGGTGATGCCGAGCAGCAGCCGCCGGGCGGGAGTCGCGGACTCGGCGAGCCGGCGGGCGCGGGAGAAGAGGTGCCGGGGATCCATGGTGTGTCCATCGTGCCCGATCGGCGGCGCGGTGGCCGGAAGCGCCCCTGAGCGGCGGGCGCGACGCCATCGTGGAGTTCGGACGCAGCAGCTGCCTGCCGAGCGCGGCGGCTGCCGGTGCGGGCTGCGGGCCTGACCGTACGGCCGCAGGTCAGGGGGTGGAGGCGGTCACGTCCGTGCGGCCCAGGCGCCACAAGGACGTGATCTCGGCGGCGCGGGCCACGTGGAGCGGGTCGGAGGTGTCCCGGGCACGCGGATGGCGCGGGGTGACGTCGAGCCGGCCCAGGACCGTGAGGCCGGCCTTGGCGAAGGCGTCGAGGAGTTCGGCGTGCGGACGCAGCCCGAGGTGCTCCGCCAGGTCGGAGAGGATCAGCCAGCCCTCGCCGCCCGGTGTCAGATGGTCCGCGAGGCCGTTCAGGAAGCCGTGCAGCATGCGGCTGCCCGGGTCGTACACCGCGTACTCCACGGGCGAGGTCGGTTTCGCGGGCACCCATGGGGGATTGCAGACGACCAGGGGGGCGCGGCCGGCCGGGAAGAGATCGGCCTCGATGACCTCCACCTGCCCGGCGACACCCAGGCGTTCGGTGTTCTCGCGGGCACAGGCCAGCGCCCGCGGGTCCTGGTCGGTGGCCACGATCCTGCGCACTCCGCGCCGGGCGAGCACCGAGGCCAGCACGCCGGTGCCGGTGCCGATGTCGAACGCCAGCTCCTCGGTGGGCAGCGGCGCCTCGGCCACCAGGTCGACGTATTCGCCGCGGGCCGGGGAGAAGACGCCGTAGTGGGGGTGGATGCGGTCGCCGCCGAGCGCCGGGATCTCGACGCCCTTCTTGCGCCATTCGTTGGCGCCGATCAGGGCGAGGAGTTCACGCAGCGAGACGAGGGTGGTGGTCGGGGCCGTGCCCTCCGTGGTGCCGGACGCCTCCGCGTGGGCGGGCTCGCCGGGGCCGTACGCCCGGGTGCACGCCTCGCGGACATCAGGGGCGCGGTGCAGTGGGACGGCGAAGCTCGCGTCGAGCGGGACCAGCAGCATGCCCAGGATGCGGGCACGGTGATTCTGCGCGGCCCGGTGCACATGGAACGCCTGGGTGACATCGGCGGGCGGCGTCTTGCGGGGGCGCCGGTCGATCCGGCGGGCCATCGCCGTCAGCAGCTGACGGGCGTTGTGGAAGTCGCCGCGCCACAACAGCGCGGTGCCCTCACAGGCGAGCCGGTAGGCGTCGTCGGCCTTGGTCCGGTCGTCCGCGAGGACGATACGGCGCGGCGGCGGGGCGCCGTTCTCGGAGCGCCAACGGGCGGAGCGGGGCTGGTCGGCCTCGGTCCATTCGACGACCGGCGGGTGGTTCACCGAAGAGTGCCTCGTGTGTGTGGTGGGAGCCCTCCCAGGGGTGCCGCCCTCGGAGCGGCGCCGGTCCGGCGCCGGGGGAGCGGTGCTGCGCTCGCAGGAGACGGTGGGCGGGGTGGTCGGACCGTTGACTTTACTCCGTATTGGGATCGCGTCCGTATGGGGATCGCGCTCGGTCGCCCACCGGACCTGGGGCGGACGACGCCGGGACCGGCGTCAGTCGATGCCGAAGGGCCGGGCGTAGCGCACCGTGCCGCGCGGAGGTGTGGAGCCGTCCAGGGACAGCGCCATGAAGGCCTCGTCCGGCCAGGGCTGCGGCGGCAGAATGCCGAACCGGGGGGCGGCCGGAACGAACCCGAAGCGCGGGTAATACGGCGGGTGGCCCAGCACGATCGCGGTCCGCTCCCCGGCGGCCCGCGCCGCCTCCAGGAGCGCCCGGATCACCGCGTCGCCCGCACGACGCTTCTGGTACTCGGGCAGCACCGCGCACGGCGCGAGCGCCACGGCGGGTACCTCGTCGACATGACAGCGGGTCAGCAGGGCATGGGCGGCCGGGGTGCCGTCCGGAGCGTCGGCCACATAGGATAGGCCCGGCAGCCAGGCCGACGGGTCGCGGCGCAGCGCGTCGACGAGATCGGCCTCCCCGGCCGACTCGAAGGCGGCGAGGAGGATCCGGCGGACGGCCGGGGTGTCCGCGGCGGTCTCGGGGCGGGGCCGCCAGGTGGCAGCGCCCGCGGCCGGGTCCCCGGCGCCGCGGTCGCCGGCCCCGTGCGAGCCGTTGGATGCGTGGATACCGCTCATGGCGGTCATCGTCGCACCGGGCAGCGGCGAACCGCCAAGGAATTACCCCCGTCGTCGGCCACGGGCTCAACAACGGATCGCTGAGGCCCGCCGCCCCGTCAGTGCGCGGTGGGGCGCTCCGGGCGGCGCATCAGGAAGGCGGCGGCCGATCCGGCGGCGAAGAGGGCGATGACGGAGAGGGCCGTGCTCATCCAGGAGGTGCCGAGCCAGTGCCCGCCGAAGTAGCCCAGGCTCACGCTGTAGGCCGCCCAGGCGAAGCCGGCCAGTGCGGACCAGGGGAGGAACTCGCGGACCGTACGGTGCGCGACTCCGGCGCCCAGGCTGACCACGGAGCGTCCGGCGGGGGCGAAGCGGGCCAGCACGACGATGCCGCCGCCGCCCCGCGTCAGCGCCGTACCGAGTCGTTCCTGTGCCGTGGCCAGCCGGCGGGAGCGGCCGATGGCGCGGTCGAAGCGGTCGCCGCCGCGCCGGGCGAGCCGGTAGGCGACCATGTCGCCGAGCACGGAGGCGGTGGCCGCGCACAGCATCAGGGAGAGCATTTCGGCCAGGTGGGCACCGCTGTGGACGGTGACCTCGGCGCCGCTGACCGCCTCCGCCGCCGTGCCGGTGCCGGCCGCCGTAGTGGCCGCGGCGATCACCAGGACTCCGCTGGGCAGGATCGGGACGAAGACGTCGAGAACGATCGAGACGCTGACGATCACGTACACCCAAGGGCTGCCGCCGAGGGACCCCAGGCTTTCCAGCAACGTCCTTCTCCCGGTCCGAACCCCGCCGCGACGTCGCTCGGTTGCGGCAGGGGCGGCTCTACAGCCATACAGCGTACGCCTGGCCACGGTGGCCGAAAGGGTGGGGGTGGGATGCGCGGGAAGCGGCATTGTATGCGCGGCACCCGGCATGCGTGGCATGCCCCGTATGCGGCGCAATGGTCCGCGCCCGGCGGCACCCGGCGTGTCCTGCCCGTGGGCGGCTCCGGACGCGGCACGGCCCGTACGGCGGAGTTGCCGTACGGGCCGTGCGTGGCGGGCCGGGGCCGCCGAAGTGAGTGGGGCGTCAGGCGGCGGAGGGCTCCCGCTGAGCGGTCGGGGCCGCCTCCGCGTCGCGGTCGCCGAAGAAGACCCGGTCGAGGGCCCATGCGCCGGGGCCGGTGAAGAAGATCAGCAGGAACGCCCAGCAGAACAGCACGGAGGGCTCGCCGCCGTTCTGTATCGGGAACAGCCCCGAACCCTGGTGCATGGAGAAGTACGCGTACGCCATCGAGCCGGAGCTGATGAACGCGGCGGCGCGGGTGCCCAGGCCGAACATCACCAGGAGGCCGCCGGCCAGCTGGATCACGGCGGCGTACCAGCCCGGCCAGCTGCCGGTGGGGACGGTGCCGCCCTGGCCCATGGCGCCGCCGAGGACACCGAAGAGCGAGGACGCGCCGTGGCAGGCGAAGAGCAGGCCGATGACGATGCGGAAGAGCGCGAGCGCGTGCGGAGTGGATCTCTGGGTGAACGAAGTGAGCGGTGTGGACATGTGGGGACTCCTACGGCTTCTGGGGACGACATAACCGTGAAGGGCACAGGTTAGGGACACCTAATCTGTACTTGCAAGTTCAACCTCTGGCCATATGGGATCTTTGGCTGGAAGCGGCCGTACCTGCCCCGAAACCACTC
Organism: Streptomyces sp. NPDC029466; assembly: GCF_055574515.1. NCBI lineage: Bacteria > Bacillati > Actinomycetota > Actinomycetes > Kitasatosporales > Streptomycetaceae > Streptomyces > Streptomyces sp. NPDC029466. The sequence continues at coordinate 167,962 of NZ_JBVHZH010000001.1, read as the reverse complement.
CTGCCGCCGACGCCACGCGGGTAGCCGAGGTCACGCCCGCACTCCTACCGCCACCCCCGGCCGGCTCCGCGCCCCCGGCCGCCGCCCGCAGCGCCGCCCGCGCCACCGCATCCGTATCCGCCAGCGTGACCGACCCCACGCCGGGACGCGCCCCGGCCGCCGTCACCCAGTGCACCCCCTCCGTCGGCACCCCGACCGCGAACCGCCGCGGATGGCGCCGGCCATCGGCGGCGATGAGGTGGTACGGGCTCGGCGACACATCGAGCCCGCCGCTCTCGTAGCCGTCCACGGTGTGCGGCCGGCCGCCGCCCTCGGCCAGCAGCCGGGCCAGCAACGGGTCCGCGGTGCGCCGGACATCCGGCTCCGGCAGCCGCGCCTCGACCAGGGCCGTCGCCGTGACCGCCGAGCCCGGCACGTCCGGCGAGTGCGCCGTGAATCCGGGCTCGCGGCCGTCCGCGGAGCCGAGCCGGACCGTCATCCGGGGCCCGACCACCTCCAGCACCCCGGCCTCGATCAGTGCGGTCATCTCCTCGATCCGGCGCCGCGGCGGCCCGATGGAGAGAAAGGCGTTGAGCGGGGTGTACCAGCGGTCCAGGTGGTCACGGCGGGACGCACCGGCCAGCCCGCCGTGGTCGACGATCTGCCGCAGCTCGTTGCGCAGATCCCGCAGCACGTCCAGGGCCGCCTTGACCGGGCCGGCCACATTGTCCTGGCGGGCGTGGGCGATGTCCGCCCGCAGATGGTCCAGCAGCCACTCCCGGAAGGCGGCGCGGCCGGTGAACGACCGCTCCGCGTGCGGCCGGGAGACCCGGTCCCAGTCCCAGCGCTCGCCCGGCCCGATCCCGAACGCGTCCAGGGCGGCGGCCTCTTCGGGGCCGCGGTGCGCGCTGCCCAGGAAGCACCGCCGGAAACGCTCCCGGAAGAGGGGGTCCGGCATCCCGCCCGCATCGCGTCGCGCCAGCAGCGCCTCGTAGTAGACCGTCTCCACCTCCTTGGCCACCAGGGGCCAGACCTCCGCCAGGAAGTCGGGCAGGTCACCGGAGTCCGCGCGCTTGCGGAAGGCCGCTATCACGTCCTCGGTGAGCAGCAGCGGCAGATGACGGCCGTGCGCGCCCTTCGCGTTGTCACCGCGCGCGTGGTACGGAACGCCGCGCCGGGAGCCCGCGTACAGCCGGGGTTCGCGGCCGGACGGCAGATATGTCAGCGTCCCGTCGGTGCCGCGGACGAACCGGCCGCCCCGGGCCGTCGTCAGCAGCGCCATGTGATCGAAGAAGTTGAGGCCGAGTCCGCGCAGCAGTACCGGACGGCCCGGGGCCAGCGCCTCCAGGGCGGCGGAGAGGTCGGCGGGGTTGGCGGGCGGCAGATAGCGCAGCCCGTGCCCGGCCGCGTAGTCGGCCAGCCGCCGCTGTTCCGCGTCCGCGACGGCCGGCAGATGGCCCTGGGCGAGGACCACCGCCCCCAGGCCGTGCAGTGTCCGGCCGTTGTCGAGGGTGAGGGACTGCGATCCGTCGGGGGCCTCGGCCAGCCGGACCGCGCGGGCCGGGTGCGTCACCACGCTCACCCCCTCGGGTGCGGTGCGCACCGTACGGCGGAAGAACCACTCCAGATAGCGCCCGTACAGCGCGCGCCCCGGATAGTCGTCCGGGCCGACCTCGCACCCCTCCCAGTCGTACAGGCTCGGCCCGGTGTGTATCGGGCCGGCGCACTCCACGCTGTCATCGGTGAACAGGGTGACCTGCGAGGCCACGGTGTTCATCAGGAGCTCGGGCGGCTGGGTGGTGCGCCACACCTGGCCGGCGCCGGGCGGGGCGGGATCGATGACATGGACGGTCAGCCGGGAGCCCGGAACCAGTTCGGCGGCCGAGGCGCAGATCCGCTCCAGCACGCTCGTCCCGCGCGGCCCGGCGCCGACGAGCGCGAGGGCGGGCCGGGGGCGGTGATCGGCGAAGTGGTCGGCGGCCAAGAGGAGCTCTCCCTGGGGCGGTGGACGGCCGGGCCGCGGAGGCGCGGCCGCCCGGGAAGTTCGGGCGACGAGCAGACGTGCGCCCCATCATCACCGCCCGACCCGCCGGCGAAGGAGCAGAGTGGGCAAAATTACGCGGCGGATTCACAGGTCGCACACACCCGAGCTCCGTGGGCGGACGGAGTGTCACGGACGCCGGAACGCCCGCCCACGCCCGCCTCATCCGGACTGCGGCCGATCGGTGCCCGCCGCCGGATCACCCGTGACACCGGTTTCCCCGCCCCCTCGAGTCTCGGTCAACGCGGCGCGCCAGACCGTGACGAGCCGGACGCCGCCCCGCTTCTCCCGGCGGGTCTGGTCCAGGGCCAGCCGCGCCGCACGGCCCGCCAGCGTCAGCGTCATCAGCTGGTTGCCGAACCAGGGGCCGCCGGTGCGCCGCCACTTCACCGCCGGCCGGGGCAGCCGCCCGTGCCGGGCCAGCAGCTTGCCCAGCCACCGGCCGGAGCGGCTCCAGCCGAAGCGGAACCCGGCCTGTAGCGAGCCGGGGATGCTGTTGTGGACGGGGGAGCAGGTCAGCTGAAGCACCCGGCTCGTGGGGTGCGGACCGGCGCCGCGCCAGTGCGGCTCCGCCACGTACGCGTGGTGTACGTCCCCGGACAGCACACAGACCGTCGCCGGGGCGCCGGCACCGGACCCGGCCTCGGCGATCAGCTCGGTGAGCGCGGTGAACGAGCCGGGGAAGGCCGCCCAGTGCTCCAAGTCGGCGCGCTGGCGCAGCCGCTCGCTGCGGCGGGCCCAGCGGGGGCCGCGTTCACCGGCGCACAGCGCGGCGTTCCAGCCCTCTCCGGCATGGATGAGATGCGGCAGCAGCCAGGGCAGCGAACTGCCGAGCAGTAGATGGTCGTAGCTGCCGCGCCCGTCCAGCACCGCCTGCCGCAGCCATTCGCCCTCGGTCTTGTCGAGCATCGCGCGGTTGCTCTCGTCCAGGACCCGGGTGGCCCGGGTGTCGATCATGACCAGGCGCACCCGGCCGAAGTCGCGGCGGTAGCTCCAGCGTGCGTGCGCCGGCTCGTTGTCCGCACCGGCCGCGAACTCCCGCACCAGCTCCGTCGCGTCCGGCACCGCCCGGACCTGCGCGTACAGCTCGTCGGCGGCCAGTTCCGCGGGCGAGAGATTGCCCAGATGCTGGTGGACCCAGTACGACATCAGGCCGCCGAGTATCCGCTCGCGCCACCAGGGCGTCGCCCGCATCCGGGCCAGCCAGGACGCCGAGGTGTTCCAGTCGTCGATCACATCGTGATCGTCGAAGATCATGCAGCTGGGGACCGTGGACAGCAGCCAGCGGACCTCCGGGTCGAGCCAGGACTCGTAGTAGAGGTAGGTGTATTCCTCGTAGTCGGCGACCTGCTTCCACGGCGGCTCGGTGAGGTCGCGGCGGGCGGCCAGCGCCTGCGCGGTCGCCTCGGAGGTCTGGTCGGCGTAGACCTGGTCGCCCAGCAGGAGCAGGACGTCGGGGCGCTGCCGTCCGGAATCGGTGGCCAGGGTGGCGGCGAGGGTGTCCAGGGCGTCCGGGCCGACCGGGTCGTGCGCCGCCTTCGAGGGGGTCGCGGACCAGCGGCAGGAGCCGAAGGCGAAGTGCAGGGGTTCCTGTGCGGAGGCGGGGAGGGTGCGGATCGTGCTCGCGGGGAAGCGGCTGTCGGGCAGCGGCCAGACCTCCTCCCGGCCGGCCCCCGGGTCTTCCAGCAGGACCCGGTAGGGCGTCTCGCTGCCGGGCGCCAGACCGGTCACCGGGACCAGTGCGTAGTGGTGCCCGGCGACCTGCCAGGTGTGCTCGGCGCCGGCCGCCCCGTCGTCGCAGCGGACGTGCACCACGCACGGCCGGTCGGTCTCCACCCACACTGTCGCGCTGTCCGCGTCGACATACCGCAGCAGCGGGCCCAAGCGCAGTCCGGCCATCGGGTGCCCCTCTCGTCGTGGTCAGAGGATAGGAGCACAGCGTGCGCGGCGGGTGGCCGGGAGGGCGGCGCGCCCGCCGGCCGGACATTTTCCGGCCGACGGGCGCAGGATCGGCAGCCCCGGGAAGCGGGCTCAGCAGCCGTCCAGGATCTTCTTCAGCGCGGCCTTCTCGGCGGAGTCCGCGGTCATGTCGTACTCATGCTTCACCGACACCCACATCCGGGCGTACTCGCAGTGGTAAGACGTCTTGGGCGGCAGCCACTTCGCCGGGTCCTGGTCGCCCTTCTCCTGGTTGAGGTTGTCGGTGACCGCGATCAGCTGGGAGTGGGTGAGATCGTTGGCCAGTTCCTTGCGGCGCTCGGTGGTCCACTGCGCGGCGCCCGACTTCCAGGCCTCGGACAGCGGTACGACATGGTCGATGTCGAGGTCGGCCGGGTCGGTCCAGGTCGCGTCGTCATAGGCGGAGACCCACTTGCCGCTGGTCGTCTTGCAGCTGCCGTCCTGCTGTACGTCCGTGCCGTCGCGCTTGAGCACCACTTCGCGGGTGTTGCAGTTCTTGCCCTGGTCGGTCCAGTGCGGGAACTTGTCGCGGCTGTAGCCGTCCTGCGGGCCCTCGGCCTGTTCCTTGATGTCGGCGAGGTACTTCCGAGCGGTCGCCGCGTCCGGCGGACTGGGCGGTGCCGCCTGGGCGGACTGGCAGCTCAGCGCCAGCGTGCAGACCAGGGCCGCGGCCGAACCCGCGGCGAGGGAAACTCGACGCGCGTAGACCTTTTTCATCGAAACTCCCGGAATGTGGGGGGAAGTTGACGTGCGGTGCGCGGCTCATGGTGTCGCTGTGGGGTTTCCGTGAGACGTGCACCAGGTAACAGAGTGACGACATGCCCACGTCAGTTCAAGGGCTGACGGGGCGACATAAATGCACAACGGCACTCCGGTTGTGTCGCTCCGGCGTATGCGCCCCCGGTGACACCCCTACAGTGAGCGCGTGCTGCTGCCGGTCAACGCCACTCTCGGGATCGTCCTCGCCGTCCTGCTGATCGCCGCCGTGGCCGTCGCCGCACTGGCCCGTCTCGGCCACACCAGGGCGATCGCCGTCGCCGGCCTGCGCGCCGCCGCCCAACTCGCCGCCGTCTCCTACCTCATCGGCTGGGTGGTGCACGCCCTGCCCCGGCTGCTGGCCTTCCTCGTGCTGATGTTCGCGGTGGCGGTACGGACCGCCGGGCGCCGGATCACCCGGAACCGCACCTGGTGGTGGGCCGCCGCGCCGATCGCCGTCGGGGTCGTCCCGGTCGTCGGTCTGCTGCTGCTCACCGGCCTGGTGCCGCCGCGCGGTCTCACCCTCATCCCCGTCACCGGCATCCTGATCGGCGGCGCACTGACCGCCACCGTCCTGGCCGGGCGGCGGGCGCTGGACGAGCTGGAGACCCGGCGCGGTGAGTTCGAGGCGGGTCTCGCGCTGGGGCTGCTCGACCGTGACGCACGGATGGAGGTCGCCCGCCCGGCCGCGTCGGACGCGCTGCTGCCGGGGCTCGACCAGACCCGGACCGTGGGGTTGGTCACACTCCCCGGCGCCTTCGTCGGCATGCTGCTGGGCGGGGCCTCGCCCGTGCAGGCCGGTGCGGTGCAGCTGTTCGTGCTGGTGGCGCTGCTGGCGGTGCAGGCGACGGCCTGTGCGGTGGTACTGGAGCTGGTCGCGCGCGGAAGGCTGCACCGCGTACCCTTGACGGCAGCAGAAGGGGAGTAGCTCTCTGCCGGACCGTCGACATACTGCCCGCCCCTTGGGGTGGGCCGGCGCCCGGAGCGCGATACGAAGCCGTACCGCGCCAGCGAGACCTTCGGCCGCAGTGTTTGACGCTGCCGTGCCGAAGCGACCCCTTTCCCGGGCTCTTTGGCGCGGCCCGACCGATCGAGGTATCCCACCCCGTGTTCAGTTTCACCGTCGCCGCCGTCGTCTTCGGCGTCGTCTTCCTCGCCGAACTTCCCGACAAGACCGCCCTCGCCGGCCTGATGCTCGGCACCCGCTACCGCGCCTCCTATGTCTTCGCCGGAGTCGCCGCGGCCTTCCTGGTGCATGTTGCCCTCGCCATCGCCGCGGGCAGCGTGCTGACGCTGCTCCCGCACCGCGTGGTGCAGGGCGTGGTCGGGGTCCTCTTCCTCGCGGGCGCCGCCGTGCTGCTGTTCCGCAAGGGCGACGACGAGGAAGAGGTGAAGAAGCCCGCCGACCAGAGCTTCTGTAAGGTCTCCGGGGCGGGCTTCATGATGATCCTGGTCGCCGAGTTCGGTGATCTGACCCAGATCATGACCGCCAACCTCGCGGCCCGCTACGACGACCCGCTCTCGGTCGGCGTCGGCGCCGTCCTGGCGCTGTGGGCGGTGGCGGGCCTGGGCATCCTGGGCGGCCGCACGCTGATGAAGTATGTGCCGCTCACCCTCATCACCAAGATCGCGGCGGCCGTGATGCTGCTGCTGGCGGGCTTCAGCTTGTATGAGGCGATCGCGGGCTGATTTTCCCCGGCCCACCCCCGGGCTGAGTTTTTTCCCCGCCGCCCACCCCCCTTCGGGGGGTGGGCGGGTGTAGAGGGGAGGCTCGGCCCGCCCGGTGTGTGCGGCCCGCCCGGTGTGTGCGGCGGCGCCCCTGGACGGGGGCCGGCCCCCGGGGCCCCGGGCCGTCCGGCGCTCAGCCGTCGATATGCACCGCGATCACGCCGTCCGCCGACGCCTCGACGCGGACATGCGTGAGGTCGGGTATCTGCACGGTGGGCCCGAACGCGGCGGCCCGGTCGCCGACGCCGACCACCCGCATCCCGGCCGCCCGCCCCGCCTCGATGCCGGCCTCGGAGTCCTCGAACACCAGGCAGTCCTCGGGGGCGAAGCCCAGCTCGGCGGCGCCCTTGAGGAAGCCCTCCGGGTCGGGCTTGCTGGCGCTCACGCTCTCCGCGGTGATCCGCACCTCCGGCATCGGCAGCCCGGCCGCGGCCATCCGGGCGTCGGAGAGCGCGATATCGGCGGAGGTCACCAGCGCGTGCGGCAGCGCGGCGAGGGCGGCCATGAACGCGGGGGCGCCGGGGACCGGCACCACACCGTCCATATCGGCGGTCTCCTGGGCCAGCATCCGGCGGTTGTCCGCCAGGTTGAGCTCCATCGGACGGTCCGGGAGCAGCGCGGCCATCGTGGCCCAGCCCTGCCGGCCGTGGACCACCTGGAGGATCGCGTCCCCGTCCAGCCCCTGCTCGGCTGCCCAGCGGCGCCAGCAGCGCTCCACTACGGCCTCGGAGTTCACGATCGTGCTGTCCATGTCCAGCAGCAGGGCGCGGGCGGTGAGCGTGGTGGTGGCCGTCATCGGCGGGCTCCTGGGCGCTACGGACGGTGCGGATCGCGCACGTACGGAAGACACGTAGGGAAGAAACAGAGCGGTCCCGCCCGCCGGTCAGGGAGTGCGGGCGGAACCACTTTGTTTTTTAACGATACAAAACGCAGCCGCTGCGGACAACTGGGCTGGTCAGCGCCCTGCGGCTGGGTTGGCCGGCGCCCCGCCACCGGCTGCTCGGTGCCCCGCGCGCCAAGGTGCGGACACGCCCTACGGCGCCTGCGTCCGGGACTCCAGGGATGCCCGGGTCGCGGCGCCGTAGACGCCGTCCGGATCGCCCGCCACCCCGTAGGCCCGCTGGTAGCGCGCCACGGCGTCCCGTACGTCCGCGTCGTAGCGGCCGTCCTCCGGGCCGGGATACACGGCCAGCTGCCGCAGCCGCCCCTGAAGCTCCACCACTTCCGGGCCGCCGGCCCCCTCGCGCAGCACGATCGGCCCGGTGGGCGGGGCGCTGGGGCCGTGGGTGGCGGGGGAGTCCGAGACGCTGCCGGAGGCCCGGGTGGGGGCGGGGGGAGGCGGGGCCGGGGTCCGGTAGGGCCGCACGCTCGCCCCGGGGGTGGTCGCTTCCGGTGACGGGGAGCGGGTCGCGGCGGGGGAGGTGGTGCCGCCGGGTGTGGGGGAGGCGGTGCTGCCGCCGGTGGGGAGGGCGGCGTCGGGGGAAGCGGTGTCGGGGGACGTGGTGCCCTGGTCGGGCGCCGCCGCCCGGGTGTGGTCGCCGCCGGAGAGGGCGTCGGTGCCGATCAGTACGGCGGTGGCGGCCATGGCGGCCCCCGCGGTCAGCAGTACGGCCGGCAGGGCGCGTCTCCGGCGCGGGGTGGCGGGGGAGCCGCCGGCGGTCGGTTCCTCCTCCGGCTCCTCCGACGCGCTGCACGTCCGGGAGGCCGGGCCGCCGGGGCGGCGCCGCATACGGGGTAGCAGGGGGTCGGCGGGCCCCGCGCCCGGCGGCTCCGGGGGCAACGGCGGTCCGGCGGCGGACGACGGCCCGGTGGCGGGCGACGACGGCCCGTCGGCGTAGTGCACCGCAGCGTCCACCCCGGGTAAGTCGTCCAGCAGATCTCCCCGGCCGAGTGCCGTGCCGTCCGCCCCGCTGTCGCTGCCGTCGCTGCCGCCCGCCTCCCCGTCCCCCTCCCCGTCGGGCAGTGACACGTACGGCCGAACGCGCAGCGGATCGAAGTCGTCCGCCCCGGCCGCCGCGCACAGGCCGGCCGGCCGGCCGTGGCCGCGTACGGGGGCGAAGCAGTGCGGACAGGTCTGTGCCGTCACGGGTGTTCCCCTCCCTGGAGGCATCGAACCGGCAGCGATTATCCAGACGCCGCACCGGTCCGCGCAGGCGCTCGAAGACATCCGCCCGGCATACCCCGGGTGTCCTCCGGGAGGCCCCCGATGCCGAGCGCCGCTCGGCGGGCCATATCTGGCGGAACCGCCCAGGATGGAAGAAGTCCGAAGGAGAGGCAGCACGGCAAGGGCGGCCGGCGGCGGACCGGGACGGAGGGCCCGGCACCGCACCGGCCGCTCCGGGTCCCGCGCACCGCACGGGACGCTCCGGAACGGAGGAAGACGCTCATGGCGCAGGACACCGGTGCTCCGGCCGCCCCCGGCGAGGACCGGTCCGCGCGGACCGTCCTCGTCGCGATCGGCGCGCTGCTGCTCGGCCTGCTCATCGCGGCGCTCGACCAGACCATCGTCGCCACCGCGCTGCCCACCATCGTCAGCGACCTCGGCGGCCTCAACCACCTCTCCTGGGTCGTCACCGCCTACCTTCTGGCCGCGACGGCCGCGACGCCCCTCTGGGGCAAGCTCGGTGACCAGTACGGCCGCAAGAAGCTCTTCCAAACCGCCATCGTCATCTTCCTGATCGGCTCGGTGCTGTGCGGTATCGCGCAGAACATGGGTGAGCTGATCGCCTTCCGGGCCCTCCAGGGGCTGGGCGGCGGCGGGCTGATCGTGCTGTCGATGGCGATCGTCGGCGATATCGTGCCGCCCCGCGAACGGGGGAAGTACCAGGGCCTGTTCGGTGCCGTCTTCGGCGGTGCGAGCGTCCTCGGCCCGCTGCTGGGCGGGCTGTTCGTGGACCATCTCAGCTGGCGCTGGGTGTTCTACATCAACGTTCCCGTCGGCGTCGTCGCGCTTGCCGTCATCGCCGCCGTGCTGCACATCCCGCGCCCCCGCACCCGGCACCGGATCGACTACCTGGGCACCGTCGTGATCGCCGCGGTCGCCGCCTGTTTCGTGCTGATGACCTCGTTCGGCGGCGTCACCTACCCCTGGGCGTCCTGGCAGGTGGTGGGGTGCGGCGTCCTCGGTCTCGCCCTGCTGGGCGTCTTCCTCGGCATCGAGCGGCGGGCCGCCGAACCCGTGCTGCCGCTGCGCCTGTTCCGGCTGCGCACCTTCTCGCTCACCGCCGTCATCGGCTTTGTCGTCGGCTTCGCGATGTTCGGCTCGATGACCTATTTGCCGACCTTCCTCCAGGTCGTCCAGGGCATCAGTCCGACCCTGTCCGGGGTGCACATGCTGCCGATGGTGATCGGCATGCTGCTGGCCTCCACCGGCTCCGGGCAGATCGTCAGCCGCACCGGCCACTACAAGGTCTTCCCGATCCTCGGCACCGGTGTCGTCGCGCTCGGTCTGCTGCTGTTGCACCAGCTCGACCCGGACAGCGGCGTCGCCGCCATGAGCGCCTGCTTCTTCGTCTTCGGCTTCGGACTCGGTCTGGTCATGCAGGTGCTGGTGTTGATCGTGCAGAACGCGGTGCCCTACCAGGACCTGGGCGTGGCCACCTCCGGCGCCACGTTCTTCCGCTCCATCGGCGGCTCGTTCGGCGTGTCCATCTTCGGCACGATCTTCGCCGGCCACCTCGGCCCGCGGATCGCGGACGCCGTCGCCGGGCAGCGACTGCCGCCCGGCATCGACCCCTCCAGGATCGCCGAGGACCCCCGGACCGTGGCCCAACTGCCGGCCGGGCTGCGGGCCGGTGTCCTGGACGCCTACGCCGTCTCCATCACCGATGTCTTCCTCTACGCCGTCCCGGTCGTCCTGGTGGCCTTCGCGCTGGCCTGGTTCCTCAAGGAGGAGCCGCTGCGCAGCAGTGTCACCGCGCCCGACACCAGCCAGGTGCTGTCCTCCAACCCCGTCGAGCGGTCCTCCCGCGACGAGGTCGCCCGCGCCCTGTCCACCCTCGGCAGCCGGGAAGGCCGTAAGCACATCTACGAGAAGATCGCCGCACGGGCCGGACTGGACCTCAAACCGGCCGCCGCCTGGCTGATCCTGCGCATTCACCGCTACGGGTCGGTGGAACCGGCACTGCTCGCCGAACGCAGCACCGTGCCGCTGGGCGTGATCTCCGAGAGCGTCCGGCAGCTGGAGGTACGCGGACTCGCCACCCGCGACGGGCTGTTGTTGCTGCTCACCGGCCGCGGACGGGACACCGCGGAGCGGCTCGCGGCGGCCCGTCAGGAGTCGCTCGCGGAGATGCTGGGCGACTGGTGGACCAGGGACCGGCCCACCGATCTCACCGAACTCGTCCACGAGTTGACCGCGGAGCTGTGCGGTTCGGACGCGGAGGAGCCGCACAACGGCGACGCCCGGCCGCCGGTGCCGCGCACCCCGCCGTCCGCGCCCCAGCCGCCGGACCTGGCGAAGTGAGCCCGGCCGGCGGGAAGAGGGGGCCGGGGCCTGCGCCGGATCGTCAACGGCCGCCGGCCAGCCGCTTCTCGAAGAAGATCTCCGCGTAGGGATCGTCGTGATAGGGCTCGATCTCCTCGAACCCGTGCCGCCGGTAGAGCGCGACGGCCTCCACCAGATCCCGCCGGGTGTCGAGCCGCATCCGCTCCGCGCCCAGCCGCACCGCGGCCGTCTCGGCGGCCCCCAGCAGCGCACCCGCGCCGCCCAGCCCACGCCAAGCGGCCCGTACGAACATCTGCTTGAGCTCCGCGGTGCGCGCGTCCAGCAGCCGCACCCCGGCACAGCCCGCCACGTCCTCGCCGTGCCGCGCCACCAGCAGCACCCCGCCGGGCGGTGTCAGATCGGCGCTGGGGTACTCCGCCAGCCCCTCGTCGATCTCCGCCGCCGTCGAGCGGCGGTCCTCATGGAGCGCGAAGTAGCGGTCGGCCACTTCGGTGTAGTAGTCGCGCAGCAGCGCCGCGGCGTCCGGCGAGCCGACCGGTTCGGCCGAGACGGCCCAGGGGAGGCGGAGGGTGGCGGCGTCACTCATGGCGCCATTGTCACGGCCGGGCCGGGGCCCCGCGCAACGGATTTCGGGTGACGCCGCCGGTGTCGCTCAGCCCTGCTTCGGCCCGGTCTGCTGCACCACCTCGAAGGACCACAGCGTGGAACCGGACGCGGCCGGCTTGGGCCGCTCCCCGCCCCCGGCCGCACCGCCCTGCTGGTGCGCGGCCTTCATCGGCCCCTCCATCCACGCCTGGAACGACTCCTCGTCCCGCCACCGGGTGTAGACGAGGTACTGGTCGGTGCCCTCGACGGGGCGCAGCAGCTCGAACCATTCGAAGCCGTCCGAGGAGTCCACGGTCCCGGCGCGCGCGGCGAAGCGCTGCTCCAGGACCTCGCGCTGCTCGGCGGGCACGGTCAGAACGTTGATCTTCACGATGCTCATAACGACCATCGTGCCGCACGGTGTCCGAGGGGCGCAGGTCAGGGCAGGGTGCCACGGCCGGGCCGTACGCCGCCCGGCCGTGGGCACGGTCATGTCAGGGGCGGCGGCAGCGGACGCGGTGGCGGCACCGGGCGGCGGCTGCGCAGTACGAGCACCGGCGTGGCCGCCACCAGGAGCAGCAGCGTGCCGCCGACCGTCAGTACCCAGGCCGGGATGCCGGCCACCCTCAGGAGCGCGGACGTGTAGGTGACCCGCTGGAACGGGGTGTCCTGGGCGGCTCGGACGAGTTCGTGGTCGCCGGTGATGCGGCGCGGCTGCGGGAAGGTCTGGTCGAGCGCGGTCAGAAACGTGCGCTTGGTGCCGCCGAGTTCGCGCAGGGCGCCCACGGGGGTGATCCGGCCCGCGAAGAAGACCTCGGGATCGGTGCCGCCGAGGGCGCTGCGGGGTTCCATCCGGTGCGGGGCGAGGACGTAAAGCCCCAGCGACTGGGGTGTTTTGGCGAGGCGGGAGAGCCGCATGGGGTAGACGAGCCGGTCGCTGGCGAAGGACAGCCGCAGCGGTTCGAGGGGGCCGGTCAGCGGACGGTGTGCCGTGGCCGGGGCCAGCCGGATCGCCACGTACTCCCAGCGGTGGGCCACATACGGGCGGAGTTCGGTGGCCAGTGCGTCGGGGAGCCGGAAGCCATGGGATTTCAGCCAGTTGCGCAACGCCGCGGGGTCGGTGGCGGTCAGCCGGGCCACATCGAACGGGCCCAGGCGCTCGCGGCCGACCACCCCGACCCCTGGCCCGTGGGCGCCCGGAGCCGGGGCCTCCGCGGCGGCGCCGTCCCCGGCGAACGGCCAGTCGCCGCCCCGGGGCCAGAAGTGGTGGCGCCGCTCGACGGCCGGTGCGGTCAGCGCGGCGAGCTGGTCGAACAGACCGGGGTCGCCCAGCTCCACCGTGGCCCGGTGCGGCACGGGCATGATCCACGCGGCGTCCGGGGCGGTGCCGTTCACCGTCAGGCTCATCACGATCTGCTCGGACCGCCCGTCCCAGCGCACCACCGAGGTCTCGCGGTCCACTGCCAGGGTGGTCTTCGGATCGTGCACCATCGCCCCGCAACCACAGGCGTACGCCGGTCTGGCCAGCGATACCAGCTGCACGGCCAGCAACATCAGCACCACCAGCAGCGCGCGCCGCCGCCCCGTGCTCCGCGCCGCCCCCACGCCCGTAGCCAGGCTCATCCTCGTCCCCCGTTCACCGCCGCCGGTCAAGGTGATCGGCAGCGACACAGACGGCGACCGGGGCGTGGCCGGTTCCCGCCCCTGCCCGGGGAACGCCGAAGGCCCGGCCGGAAGCATCCGGCCGGGCCCTGCTACGCCTGGGGCAGTCCGCGGATCAGACCGCCGCGTCGGCCTTGGCCGCACCGCGCACCGCGCGCCGGACCTCCTGCGCCTCGGCCTCGGTCTCCACGGCCGGCGGGGAGCCGGGCAGCGGCTTACGGGCGCTCTCCGACATCAGCAGGACGGCGATACCGCCGATCACGGCCGCCGCCATCATGTAGTAGGCGGGCATCATCTTGTTGCCGGTCGCGCCGATCAGGGCGGTGACCACCAGCGGCGTCGTCCCGCCGAAGAGCGACACGGAGACGTTGAAGCCGATCGACAGCGAGCCGTAGCGGACCTTGGTCGGGAACAGCGCGGGCAGCGTGGACGGCATCGCCGCGGTGAAGGTGACCAGCAGTAGGCCCAGTGCGCCCATGCCCAGCGCGATGGCGGCCAGCGACCCCTGCCGGATCAGCAGCAGGGCGGGGATGGACAGCAGCAGGAAGCCCAGGCAGCCCGCGCCGATGACCGGACGGCGGCCGAAGCGGTCGGTGAGCCGGCCGGCGAACGGCTGGACGCCCATCATCAGGACCATCACCGCGAGCACGACCAGCAGTCCGTGCGTCTCGTCGTACTTGAGCTCCGAGGTCAGATAGCTCGGCATGTACGACAGCAGCATGTAGTCGGTGACGTTGAAGACCAGGACCAGTCCGACGCACAGCAGCAGCGCCCGCCACTGACCGAAGATCATCTCGCGGATGCCGATCCGCTTCTCGGCCTCGCGGCGCGCCTTTTCCTTCGTCCGCGCCTCTTTCTCCAACTGGGCGAAGGCCGGGGTCTCTTCGAGCCGCATCCGCAGGTAGAGGCCGATGATGCCCATCGGTCCGGCGATCAGGAACGGGATGCGCCAGCCCCAGGAGTTGAGGTCCTCGGTGGACAGCAGCGCGGTCATCAGCGTGACCAGGCCGGCGCCGCCGACGTAGCCGGCCAGGGTGCCGAACTCCAGCCAGCTGCCGAGGAATCCGCGCTTCTTGTCCGGCGCGTACTCGGCGATGAAGGTGGAGGCGCCACCGTATTCACCACCGGTGGAGAAGCCCTGTACCAGGCGGGCGACGAGCAGCAGGATCGGCGCGCCCACGCCGATGGAGGCATAGGACGGGATCAGACCGATGGCGAAGGTGCCCGCCGCCATCATGATCATGGTGATCGCGAGGATCTTCTGCCGGCCGATCCGGTCACCGAGCGGCCCGAAGACCATGCCGCCGATGGGCCGCACCAGGAACGCCGCTGCGAACGCTCCGAACGTCGACAGCAACTGCGCGGTCGGGTTCCCGGACGGGAAGAAGACATGTCCGAGGGTGACCGCGATGTAGCTGTACACGCCGAAGTCGAACCACTCCATCGCATTGCCGAGCGCCGCGGCCGACACCGCACGCTTGACCATCGCCGGGTCGACGACGGTCACCTCGCCCGATGTGTGCTGCGCGGAATCCGCGGCGTGGTCCTGCGGGGGACCGGATGCCGCGTCTGCTCGACTGCCGACGGGGTGACGGGGCCCGGGGGCGACGGGGGACTGCGTCGGCACGTGCTCGCTCGCCTGCGCTCTCTTGGACGACAACATGACATCGCCCGCCGTGGGGAGGCGGGCAGGGCCCGTCGTGACGCGACGGGCAAAGGTCGACCATAGGGGCAGACCGGATCATCACGGACGGTGCGCGGACGACCGCGCAGTCGGCCGTATACCCGCTCCTTGCAGGGGAAACTCCCTTTCGGGGAGCACTTCGGGACACCGCCTGCTGTGATCCATATCGCGAAGATCCGCTGCAACCATCGGCCCGTTGTGACGTGGGCCACGCGCCACGGAGGCGGTGCGGCCGGACAGGAGAACGGCGCGGCGGGCCAGACCGCACCGCCGCGCCGAGGTGGATCGTCGCGTTCCCTCAAGGATCAGCCATGACCGTCCGCCCCGCCACTCGGGAGCGCCCCGGCCCGGAGCCCCGGCGGCCCGCTCCGGGGCGCCGTGGCCGCCGTCGCCTCACGGCATCCACGCCTCGTACGACATGACGTCCCCCGACTTGATCTTGAACTCCGGCTCGTCCTTGGTGAAGGTGATCTCCAGCCCCAGGAGGTCGCCGGTCCGCGGATCGAGGATCACCATCTGGCGGGTGGAGTTCGTCGCACCGTCCGGGCCGTCGTACACATACGCCTGCCCGCGCCGGCCCAGCCGGTCGGTGACCACCCCCGCCGGCCGCAGACCGTCCGCGTCGGCCAGCATCCGGACGACGGCAGCCGTCTCCCGCGGCCCTGGCGTCCACTCCTGACGGAACGAGGAGAGCGCCGACAGCAGGTGCGGTGTGGTGCTGGTGCCGTCCGCCCCGCCGTACAGCCAGGAGAGCTGTTCGCGAAGCTCCCCGGCGTCCGTCGCGGGCTTCGTCCGGGCGGCCAGCCCGCTGTGCTGGGCCTCCGAGCCCGCCGGGTAGGTCTTGCGGTGCAGCACCTTGCCGTCGCTGACGGTCTGCCACGTGCCGTCGTTGTCATGGATCACCGGACGGCCCGGGTGCCGCGGGTCGGTGGCCACGACCAGCTCCGAGCCGCTGCCGTCGTCGTTCCAGCTGGTGATGCGCTCCTCGGGCACCGTCACGGGGGGCGCGGCGTCCGGGCCCGACTCCATGCTCATGTACCAGCTCTGCAGGTGGCTGCCGCGCCGCGGCCCGTCCTCGCGGCCCGCCGCCCGCGCCTTTGCCTCCGCCCTGCGGGCGAGGGCGTCCAGGGACACGGACGGCGCGTCGGCGTGCAGGGGGAGGGCGACGGGTGCGGCGACGGCGGGGCTGCTGCCGGCGCCGGAGAAGGTGAGCACCAGGGCCGCGACGGCGGCCGTCGACGCGGCGGCCAGGCCCATCAGCAGGGGGCGCCGGCGCAGGGGACGCGGGCGGCCGCGCGGCTCGGCGCCGGCCGTCAGCGCCGCCAGGCGGGCCTCCGCCCGTGCGGTCAGCGGGCGGTCGCGCCAGGGCCCCTCGTCGGCGGAGACGGGGTCGGCCTGGCGCAGCAGCTTTAGTTCCTCAGCCATGGCGGCGGCCTCCCGCTCGGGTCGGTACGGGGTGGGGAGTGAGGTGACGGGGAGCGGCGGGGCGCGGTGCCGGTTGCGGCGAGGGGGGTGCCTCGGGCCGTGGTGGGGGCGCGTCGGACCGGGCGCCGCCGCGCTGGCGCATCCGCTCGATCTGGGTACGGAGCCGGCCGCGCGCCCGGTGCAGCCGCATGGCCGCCGCGCTCTGACCGCAGCCGAGGGTCACCGCCAGCTCCTCGATGGTCAGTTCCTCCCAGGCCGTCAGCCGCAGCACCTCCTGGTCGGCGGGGGAGAGGCGGGCCAGCGCCTCGTGCACCCAGGAGCCGGGCCGCTCGGCGTCCGGACTCTCCACGGTCTGCCGGCGGTGCGCCGCCTCCTGATTGCCGAGCCGGTGCAGCAGCCGCCGGTAACGGCTCAGCCCCCGCACCGTGTTGGCCAGACAGTTCCGCGCCACCCCGTACAGCCAGGGCAGCGGCGCATCGGGGAGCTCGGTGCGGCGTCTCCAGGCTATGGAGAAGACCTCCGCCACCACTTCCTCGACCTCGTGTGCCTGCCCGTCCAGCCGCCGCGCCACAAAGCGGCTGACCGCCCAGTAGTGCGCGCGATAGGCCTCGGCGAAGGCGTCGTCCGTGCTCATGAACCCTTGGTGTCCGGCATGGCCCCGATCTTCACACCCTCCGCGGTGAGACTTGCCACCCCGTCGCGTCCCCCGCGCCGGTGAGGATCGCGACGGCTCCGGACACCTACCGGGCATGAAGTTTCCCGTGAAGTGGCTGACGACCACTGACCACAAGACGATCGGCACGCTCTACCTGGTCACCGCGTTCGCCTTCTTCTGCCTCGGCGGTCTGCTGGCCCTGGTGATGCGTGCCGAACTGGCCCGCCCCGGCCACCAGATCATGTCGAACGAGCAGTTCAACCAGGCGTTCACGATGCACGGCACGATCATGCTGCTGATGTTCGCGACGCCGCTGTTCGCCGGATTCGCGAACTGGATCATGCCGCTCCAGATCGGCGCGCCCGATGTCGCCTTTCCCCGGCTGAACATGTTCGCGTACTGGCTCTATCTCTTCGGTTCGCTGATCGCCGTCGGAGGATTTCTGACGCCTCAAGGGGCCGCCGATTTCGGCTGGTTCGCCTATGCGCCGCTCTCCGACTCGGTGCATTCCCCCGGCATCGGCGGCGATATGTGGATCATGGGTCTGGCCTTTTCCGGCTTCGGCACGATCCTCGGTTCGGTCAACTTCATCACCACGATCATCTGCATGCGGGCACCGGGCATGACGATGTTCCGGATGCCGATCTTCACCTGGAACGTGCTGCTGACCGGTGTGCTGGTCCTGCTGGCCTTCCCGGTGCTGGCGGCGGCGCTGTTCGCGCTGGAGGCGGACCGTAAATTCGGTGCGCATGTCTTCGATGCGGCCAATGGCGGGGCGCTGCTGTGGCAGCACCTCTTCTGGTTCTTCGGCCATCCCGAGGTGTACATCATCGCGCTGCCGTTCTTCGGCATCATTTCCGAGGTCATTCCGGTGTTCTCGCGGAAGCCGATGTTCGGTTACCTCGGTCTGATCGCGGCGACGATTTCGATTGCCGGTCTGTCGGTCACGGTGTGGGCGCACCACATGTATGTGACGGGCGGCGTGCTGTTGCCGTTCTTCTCGTTCATGACGTTCCTGATCGCGGTGCCGACCGGTGTGAAGTTCTTCAACTGGATCGGCACGATGTGGAAGGGCTCGCTGTCCTTCGAGACGCCGATGCTGTGGGCGATCGGCTTCCTGATCACCTTCACCTTCGGTGGTCTGACCGGTGTCATCCTGGCCTCGCCGCCGATGGACTTCCACATCTCCGACTCGTACTTCGTCGTGGCGCACTTCCACTACGTGGTGTTCGGTACGGTCGTCTTCGCGATGTTCTCCGGCTTCCACTTCTGGTGGCCGAAGTTCACCGGCAAGATGCTGGACGAGCGACTTGGCAAGATCACGTTCTGGACGCTGTTCATCGGCTTCCACGGCACCTTCCTCGTCCAGCACTGGCTCGGCGCGGAAGGCATGGTGCGCCGTATCCCCGACTATCTCGCCGCCGATGGATTCACCGCCCTGAACACCGTCTCCACCCTCTTCTCCTTCCTCCTCGGACTCTCCCTGCTGCCGTTCCTCTACAACGTCTGGAAGACCGCGAAGTACGGCAGGAAGGTCGGGGCCGACGACCCCTGGGGATACGGCCGTTCGCTGGAATGGGCGACGTCCTGCCCGCCGCCGCGGCACAACTTCCGCACCCTGCCGCGTATTCGCTCCGAATCCCCGGCGTTCGACCTGCACCACCCGGAGATCGCGCACGAGATCGCCGCCATGGCGGACGCCGGGAACACCGCCGCCGAAATCGGGGCACGCACATGAGCGAGGGAACGCGGATGGGCGAAGACATGCGGAAGGCCGCCGGAACGGGGAGTGGCGGAGGAATGCGGAGGGCCGCGGAAATGCAGCTGGACCAGGCCGTCAACGAGATCGAGGGATTTCTCCTCTGGGAGGCGGAGAAGGACCGGGCACGTACCCGCGCGGCGGACTTCTGCGCCGGCCTGCCCTGGCTCACCGACACCCAGCGGCGGGAAGTGGAGCTGCGCTACTGCCAGGACCAGCGCGAGACGTCCCGGGCCTACCTGGAGCGCATCGCGACCCGCAGCGCCGCTTTGCGGACCGAATACGAAGGTGTCTACCGGGCCCTGCGGCGCCGGCTGATCACCGGGCTCCTGGCCGGCACGGTGGCCGTAGTGGCGCTGGGGGCCACGATGGCCGTCGGGTGGGGCGCACGCTGAGGGGGTGACGCCCGCTCGGGGAACGGCCGTCACCCCTGGCTCAGCGGGGCGCTCAGCCGGTGACGGTGATCTGGGAGGCGGGATCGGTGGTGTCGCTCACCGTGTAGGCGGCGTTGAACGTCGAGCTGGTCGCGCTGGTCGGGCAGCCGAAACCGCCCACCACCTTCACCGGCACCGTCGCATTGGTGAAGGTGAGGGTGGACGGCGCGCCGTTGGTCCAGCTGCCGTTCACCGTTGCCGCCGAGGTGGGTGCCGCCGTCACCGTGCAGGACGCCAGCCCGCTGGTCTGGAGCACGAACCCGCCGGCCGGGATGGTCAGTCCGGCGGTCACCGGCGTCCCGTACTGCATGGCCACGCCCCAGGTGCCGGTCGTGGTGACGGTCGCGCCGACGCCCGGCATGCTCGTCGTGCAGGAGCCGTAGGTCGCCGGGGTGGTGGAACTGCTCACCGGCCCGTCCGGGTTCTGGTTACCGGGCGCCGCCGGGACCTGCCCACTGGAGACCGAGGTCTTACAGGTGACGGTCACCGAACCGGCCTTGAAGGTGGCCCTGCCGCTGAGCGTGGCAGTGAAGCCGTGACCGGCGGGGCTCACGGTCGTGGACGACGCGGCGGCGGACGGCGTTCCGCCCGGCTGGGCGGTCGCGGGGCTCGTCACGGCGAGCGCCAGGCCGAGCGCCGCGACGACTCCGGTGCCGGCGGTGCGTAAGGCGCGCTGACGGGGCGTACGGCGGGTGGGGTGCGACATCGTCATCGTGGTTCTCCTTCTGAGGGGTGTGGTGCCGGAGGAGAGGTGTACGGGCAGCGGTCCGCCCCGTACGCGGACGAAGGCGTGGGGTACGCGTACGGGCGGACGGTGTACGGGGGGCGGGGCGTTCGGACGCCTTAGTGCTCGCAGGGCGCGGGCGCGGTCCCGGGTGCCTCCGGGGTTTCGGGTTCCGTCGGGGCGACCGGCTGCCAGGCGAAGATCATCGAGCCGCCGAGGATGCCGATGACGGTGCCGATCAGAAAGCCGCCGAGGTTGGACATCACCAGCGCGGCCGCCGCGCACAGCACGGTCAGCACGCCCGCGAGGCCCCGGTAATACGGCGCGAACCACGCCGAGAGCCCCATCACGATCATCACCAGCCCCATCAGGACCGACGGGATACCGGCGATCCCCTGTTGCAGCATGATCTTCAGCGGTGCCAGGGGGATGGCGCAGATCTCGGCGCCGGCGACGACGGCCGCCAGACCGCCCCAGAAGGGCCGTCCCCGCCGCCAGCGCCGCCAGGTCAGAAGCATTCCTTCTTGCCCTTGGAGATCTTCATGCTCAGACCGGACAGCTTGAAGGTCCCCGCGTTGGTGGCCCAGGCGGTCTGCCGCAGCTTGCTGATGCTCACGTCATCGGCCTGCTGGGCGAAGAGGTCCTGCATGCCCTGGGCGCCGTCCGGCCCCTTGTCGAGGGTGGAGGCGTCCCGGCCGATCTCGATCCGGTGGAAGGACGCGTTGCCGGAGAGCTGGGTGGCGTCCACGAACAGATCGGTGGCCTCGACGGGCGTGCTGCCCGTACCGGCGCTGAGGTTGAGCGAGATATCGCCGACGACGGGCAGATGAGTGACGACCGACTGGCACAGATGGTCCAGCCGGGCGGTCTTGATGGCGGTGACGGCGACCGGCAGGAGATCTCCCCTGGCGTTGGTGTCCACACTGCCGTACTGGGCGAAGCCGTCGCCCTTGAGGCTGTCCGCGGAGACCTTGAACTGCTGTCCCGAGACGGCGAATGACGCCGCCAGTGCCCCATTGGCCAGGGCGATGCCCAGGGCGGCGGTGCCGGCGAGCGCCGGGACGGACAGCACGGCGAACTTCCGCCAGCTGATGCGTCCCGTGACAGGTCTGCCGTGTGCGTCTTTCATGGTGGTATGTCCCCTTCGAAGAGCGGTGGAGCGCACGTGTCGAAACGTGTGGGGGGATGCGTGGGGCGCAGGGTGGCGCGTGGTGCGGAGGGCGCGCGGAGGAGCCGGGGTAGCGCAGGGGGGAGTGTGCGGCTCGGGCGCGGACGGAGCGGAGCGAGCGCGCGCCGGAGGGCGAACTGCCGAGTTGTTACTGGCGAGTTGAATGTAAGTCTGCCAATGACGGCTGGCAAGGTTGAGGGAGGAACTGGTTTCGGACATACCGCTGGTCCGGCTTTCCCCCGGCACGTCTTCGTGCATACCGGGTGGCGGTCAGCGGCTACTAGGGTCGGCTGGAGCAGCGCCACGGCCGCCCATGGGTCCACGTACCGGCGGGACGCCCACCCGACGCGATCGGGGTGAGCGTCCCGCCCGTATGCCGGTCCGTCTCCGCTGCCGCACCCTGCGCAGCGGCGCCGCCGTCAACCGTAGTGAACCCGGAGTTCCTTGACGCCGTTGAGCCAGGCCGAGCGGAGCCGGCGCGGGTCGCCCGCCAGGGAGATGCCGGGCATGGCGTCCGCGATGGCGCCGAAGATCAGGTTGATCTCCAGGACCGCCAGCGACTTGCCGAGGCAGAAGTGCGGGCCGCCGCCCCCGAATCCCAGGTGGGGGTTGGGGTCCCGGGTGATGTCGAAGACCTCGGGGCGGTCGAACACCTCCGGGTCGTTGTTGGCGGAGGAGTAGAAGATCCCCACCCGCTGGCCCTTCTTGATCTTCACGCCGCCCAGCTCGGTGTCCTGGGTGGCGGTGCGCTGAAAGGAGACCACCGGGGTCGCCCACCGCACGATCTCCTCGGCCGCCGTCTCGGGACGCTCGCGCTTGTAGAGCTCCCACTGGTCGGGATGGGTGAGGAAGGCATGCATCCCGTGCGTGATCGCGTTACGCGTGGTCTCGTTGCCGGCCACCGCCAGCAGCAGCACGAAGAAGCCGAACTCGTCGGAGCCGAGGTTCCCTTCGTGCTCCGCCGCCACCAGTTGGCTGACGATGTCCTTGGCCGGGCATTCCTTGCGCACCGCGGCAAGGTTCATCGCGTACGAGATCAGCTCCGTGGCCGCGTTCAGGCCGACCTCTTCGGTGATGGCCAGTTCGGGATCGTCGTACGCGACCATCTTGTTCGACCAGTCGAAGATGCGCGCCCGGTCGTCCTGGGGGATGCCGATGAGTTCCGCGATGGCCTGGAGGGGGAGTTCGCAGGCGACATCGGTGACGAAGTCGCCGGAGCCGTTCCGGCGCGCCTCGGCGACGATCTGCGCCGCCCGGTGGCGCAGCGCGTCCTCCAGCGCCCGTATGGAGCGCGGGGTGAAGCCGCGCTGGACGATCTGCCGGACCCTGGTGTGCTCGGGCGGGTCCATGTTCAGCATGATGAGTTTCTGTACGTCTATCTGGTCACGGGTCATGGCCGCGTTGAACCGGATGATCGAGGTGTTGAGGTTCGCGGAGAAGATCTCCGGCTTGGTGGACACCTCCTTGACGTCCTGGTGACGGGTGACGACCCAATACCCGTTGTCACCGAAGCCGGCGACGCCGTGCGGCTGGGCGTTCCACCACACGGGCGCGGTCCGCCGCAGCTGGGCGAACTCGGGAAGCGGAACGCGGGACTGGTAGACGTCGGGGTCGGTGAAGTCGAACCCATCGGGCAGCGCGGGGCATGGCATCGGCGACTCCTGGTCCATCCGGCGTCTGACGGCTCATCAGATATGGGTCGCGGTGAAGGTAATAACGAGTTCTATAAGTGGCAAGGGGTCCGGCGACTCCGTTTGTGTACAAGGGACTTGCATGCCCCTTGCGCCCCGGGGGTCGCCTCATAAGACTGTTTGTAGAACTAGAACGGGTACTAGTTCTTCTTCCGTGGGTGCCGGGACATCCGCGGACGTGAGGAGAGGACGACTCAGTCATGGCCGCGGAACCCGTCATCGTCGAAGCAGTACGCACCCCCATCGGCAAGCGCGGGGGCGCGCTGGCCAACCTCCATCCCGCCTACCTCCTGGGGGAGACCTACCGCGAACTCCTCGCCCGTACGGGTATCCAGCCGGACTGCGTCGAACAGATCGTGGGCGGCACCGTCACCCACGCCGGCGAGCAGTCCATGAACCCGGCCCGCAACGCCTGGCTGACGATGGGCCTCCCGTACGAGACCGCCGCCACCACCGTGGACTGTCAGTGCGGATCATCGCAACAGGCCAACCACATGGTCGCCAACATGATCGCGGCTGGGGTCATCGACATCGGCATCGGCTGCGGCGTCGAGGCGATGTCCCGGGTACCGCTCGGCAGCGGCTCCAAGCACGGACCCGGCAAGCCATGGCCCGACGAGTGGAACGTCGACCTGCCCAACCAGTTCGAAGCGGCCGAACGCATCGCCCGCCACCGGGGGCTGACCCGGGAGAATGTCGACTCGCTCGGCCTCATCTCGCAGGAGCGGGCGGCCGCCGCCTGGGCCGAGGAGCGCTTCAAACGGGAGACCTTCGCCGTCCAGGTTCCCACCACGGAAGACGAACAGGCCACGGGCCAGGGCATGTGGCGGCTGGTCGACCACGACGAGGGACTGCGCGACACCAGCATGG
Organism: Streptomyces sp. NPDC029466; assembly: GCF_055574515.1. NCBI lineage: Bacteria > Bacillati > Actinomycetota > Actinomycetes > Kitasatosporales > Streptomycetaceae > Streptomyces > Streptomyces sp. NPDC029466. The sequence goes on along the minus strand of NZ_JBVHZH010000001.1, from coordinate 144,395 downwards.
AGGCGCTCGGCGGCCTCAAGCCCGTGATGCCGACCGCCGTCCACACGGCGGGCAACTCCTCACAGATCTCCGACGGCGCCGCCGCGCTGATGTGGGCCTCCAAGCGCATGGCACGCGCCCTCAAGCTCAAGCCACGGGCTCGCATCGTGGCCCAGGCGCTGGTCGGCGCCGATCCGCACTTCCATCTGGACGGTCCCATCGACGCCACCCGTGCGGTGCTCGGCAAGGCCGGTATGTCCCTCAAGGACATCGACCTCGTCGAGATCAACGAGGCCTTCGCCTCCGTCGTCCTCTCCTGGGCGCAGGTCTTCGAGCAGGACCTGGAGAAGGTGAATGTGAACGGCGGCGCCATCGCCCTCGGCCACCCGGTCGGCGCCACCGGCGCCCGGCTCCTGACCACCGCACTCCACGAACTCGAACGCAGGGACAAGGAATTCGCCCTGATCACCATGTGCGCGGGCGGGGCGCTGGCGACGGGGACGATCATTCAGCGGTTGTAGCGGTTGTAGCGGTTGTAGCGGTTGTAGCGGTTGTGGCGGCTGTAGCGGCTGTAGCGGCCGTGGCGGCCGTGGCGGCCGTGGCGGCCGTGGCGGGGGTACCGGCGGTCGCCGACGTCCGCCGCGCGAAGGGGACGGGGGTGTTCCGGTGTCCCCTCCCCAACCTGCGGAAAACCACAGCCGAGTTGTGCGGAAAGCCGCATTCTGCGAGGCGGGCGATCTCCGTACCGTCGACGACATGACGAACAGATCACCGCGGCAGCGCTGCTCCTTCTCCTCTTCCTCATCTTCTTCTCCCGCCTCCTCGCCTTTACCTCCGGCAGCGGACGGTGCGGGGGGCGCCTCGCCACCGTCGTCGACCAGGGCGCGGACGCCGACCACTACAGGTCATTCCTGCGCTCGGCGCCGTCCATCACGCCCGACGATCACCACCCCAGGCAGGCAAGGGGATCTGCGCAGGGCAGAGGGGGAGGTAGAAGCCCGGGTCACCTCACCCGGGGCCACTCACCGGGAGGCGGTCTCTCGGGGCGGGTCGGGAGTGAAGGAGGAGGGGACGTCGAAGGCCGCGCGGCGGGTGGCGCGGCGCAGCGCTCTGAGGACGGTGCCCCCGAGCGTGCAGGTGAGGACCACGGTGACCAGGGCTCGGGGGAGGTCCCAACCGAGGGAGGTGGCAAGGCAGTAGGCGAGATAGCGGGCCAGGTTCTGGTCGAGCGGGTCGCCGGGGACGAAGGAGACCCCTGAGGCCAGGCCGGCGATATAGGGCCAGCCCTGAAGGTTCATGACCAGGCCGTAGAGGACGGCGGAGACGGCTCCATAGGCGGCGAGCACGGCGAGTTCACCGCGGCCGCGCAGCCGGTCGGGCCCCGGCAGCAGACCGGCGCCCATCGACACCCACCCCATCGTCAGCATCTGGAACGGCATCCAGGGGCCGACACCACCGGTCAGCAGCGCCGACGCGAACATCGCCACCGAACCCAGTACGAAGCCGAACCCGGGCCCGAGCACCCGACCCGACAACACCATCAGGAAGAACATCGGCTCGATACCGGCGGTCCCCGCGCCCAGCGGGCGCATCGCGGCCCCGGCCGCGGCCAGGACGCCGAGCATGGCGATGGCCTTGGCGTCCAGGCCGGTGTCGGCGATGGTCGCCACGACAACGGCCAGCAGCATCGGCAGCAGCGCGGCGAACAGCCAGGGCGCGTCCTTGGAATGGGCGAGCCCGGAGGCGGAGTCGGCGAGCAGCGGCCAGCCGAAGGCCATCACGCCGATGGCCGAGATCAGGGCCAGCGCGGCGATGGAGCGGGTACCGAGCCGCACGGGGCGGGCCTGGCGGCCGGTGCCGGGGCGTCGGAAGCCGGGGCCGGGGCGGCCGGGGTCGGAGCCGGGTCCGGAAACGGAATCGGAGCCGGGGCGGCCGGAGTTGGAGCCCGGGCCGGAATCGGAGCCGGAGCCGGAGCGGGGGGCGGAGGTGGGGCGGGAAGGGGAGTCGGAGCCGGAGCTGGAGACCGAACCGGAGCGGGGGACGGAGGTGGGGCCGGAAGAGGAGTCGGAGCCGAAGCCGGGACCAGCGCCGGGCCCGGGGCCCTCCGGGCGGGATGGGGGCACGGTCATGCGAGGGCCTCCAGGGCGCGGGCCACCTGGGGAACCGTCAGCCAGGGCAGCGGGGCCAGGACCTTGGCGACCTGCGGCGCGAAGGAAGGAGAGGAGACCACGACCTCGTCGGTGGGACCGTCGGCGACGATCTCGCCATCGGCGAGGATCACGACGCGGTGCGCCAGTTCGGCGGCGAGTTCCACGTCATGGGTGGCCAGGACGATGGCGTGACCCTCGGCGGCCAGGGTGCGCAACACCTCGATCAGACGGGCCTTGGCGGCGTAGTCCAGACCGCGAGTGGGCTCGTCGAGAAGGAGCAGCGGTGGACGGGCGGTCAGCACGACCGCGAGGGCAAGGGCGAGCCGTTGGCCCTCGGACAGATCACGGGGGTGAACGGATTCCGGGACATCCGGCAACAGCCGGGCGACCAGGGCCCGGCAGCTGCCGGCGGGGGCGCCCGCGTCCTGGTCGGCCGCGGTGCACTCGGCGGCGACGGTATCGGCGTAGAGGAGGTCACGAGGTTCCTGCGGGACCAGACCGACATGCCGCAGGAGGTCCCGGGGGCTGGTGCGGTGCGGGACGGCGCCACCGACCCGCACCGTGCCGGACGACGGCTGATGCATTCCGACAAGGGTGGTGAGCAGGGTGGATTTCCCCGCACCGTTGCGGCCCATCAGAGCGACCGTCTCGCCACCCCGCACGGTCAGCTCCACCCCGTGCAGCGCCTCGGTCCGCCCCCGACGCACACCGAGCCCCGAGACCTCCGCGGCAGCATCCGATGCTCCCGGCAGGGGCGCCGGGCTCCTCCCCGGCGCCTGCGCCGGGATCCCCGTCAGCTGCTCGCGCAGGGAGGCGGCCTTACGGCGGGCGTCGCGTACGGAGAGGGGGAGTGGGGACCACTGGGCGAGGCGGCCGAGGGCCACGACCGGGGGATGGACGGGGGAGATAGCCATGATGTCGGCGGGGGCGCCCATGACCGGGGGCGCACCCGGTGAGGGAAGGAGGATGACCTGGTCGGCGTACTGGACCACACGCTCCAGGCGGTGTTCGGCAAGCAGGACCGTGGTGCCGAGGTCATGGACCAGCCGCTGGAGGACGGAGAGCACCTCTTCCGCGGCGGCGGGGTCGAGTGCGGAGGTCGGCTCGTCCAGGACCAGGACCTTGGGGTGGGTGGTGAGGACCGAGCCGATCGCCACCCGTTGCATCTGTCCGCCCGAGAGCGTGGTGATCGCGCGGTCGCGCAGCTCGGCCAGGCCCAGCAGGTCGAGGGTCTCCTCGACACGGCGGCGCATCACCTCAGGGGGGAGGCCGAGCGATTCCATGCCGTAGGCGAGTTCGTCCTCGACGGTGTCCGTGACGAAGTGCGCCAGTGGGTCCTGGCCCACGGTGCCGACGACATCGGCCAGTTCGCGCGGTTTGTGGGTGCGGGTGTCCCGGCCGTCGACGGTGACCCGGCCGTGCAGGGTGCCGCCGGTGAAGTGCGGGACGAGACCGCAGACGGCGTTCAGGACGGTGGACTTGCCGACGCCGGAGGGGCCGACCAGGAGACACAGTTCGCCCTCGGGGACGGTCAGGTCTACGCCCTGGACGGCGGGCGCCGCGGCATCGCCGTAGGTGACCGAGACCTGCTCGAACCGGATCACGGGGTGGGCTCCTTCGTACACGGATCGACATCAGAGGCACGGCCCCGTCCACGGGACGCCGTACGGGCCCCGGCCCGTTCGGTGCTCGACGGGAGTGGGGCGACGAACGCGGGCAGCAGCCCCACGAGAACGGAAACGGCCGGCCAGAGGGGAAGAACGGGGGTGGTGAGCGGGACAGCGGGCGGATGCAGCGCGGCCGGCGCATAGTCGTTCGCCCAGATCATCAGGGCGGCGACGGCGATGCCGGAGCCCGCGACCAGCCAGGCGCGGGCGCCCCACCGCTCGGGCCGGTAGCGGCTGCGCACCGAGCGGCGGCCACCGAGCCACAACCCGGCGAGTGCCGCCGCCAGCCCCGCGAGCAGCAGCGGCAGCCCGTAGCCGCCTCCGGTGTCCCCCAACAGCCCGTAGGTTCCGGCGCAGACACCGAGCAGCCCGCCGAGGGTGAGCACGGACGTGAGGTGGCGTACGGCGGGCGGTACTTGGGCGCTGCGGCCGTAGCCGCGTGCGTCCATGGCCGCGGCCAGCGCCACCGAGCGCTCCAGCGCGCCCTCCAGTACCGGCAGTCCGACCTGGAGGAGCGCCTTGACCCCGCGGTCGGGGCGCCCGCGCAGCCGGCGGGCGGCGCGCAGCCGCTGGACGTCGGCGACCAGGTTCGGGGCGAAGGTCATCGCCACCACGACCGCGACGCCCGCCTCATAGAGCGCACCGGGCAGGGACTTCAGGAGCCGGGCCGGATTGGCGAGCGCATTGGCGGCGCCCACACAGATAAGGAGAGTGGCCAGTTTCAGCCCGTCGTACAGGGCGAAGACCATGCCCTCCGCGGTGACCCGGCCGCCGATCCGGACGCCCTTCGCCCAGTCCGGCAGCGGCACTTCGGGCAACGTGACAAGGGTGTGCGTACCGGGGATCGGCGAGCCGAGAAAGAAGGCGAAGACCAGCCGGATGACGATCACCACCAGCCCGAGTTTGACGAACGCGCCGTACGAACGGGCCCATGGCGCATCCGTACGACGTGCCGCGACGACATACCCGGCCACGCCCACCAGCAGCCCCAGCAGCAGCGGATCGGTGGTGCGGGAGGCCGCGGTGGCCAGGCCCAGCGCCCACAGCCACCAGGCGCCGGCGTGCAGCGCGGTGGTACGGGTCGCCTGCGGTGCGCTCATCCGCGTCGGCGGCGTGCCTGCCACACCGCTGCCGCACCCAGCGCGACAACGGCCGCGGCCCCGCCCAGCAGTCCGGCGGACGGCCCCCCGTCGCCACTTCCACCACCCCCGTCGGCACGGTCCTCCGCCACCCCCGCGGACGACGCAGCCGAGGCCGCGGAACCCTTGGCTCCGCCCTTCGCTCCGTCCTTCGACCCGTTCACCGCCTCCGCGCAACCCGCCTTCGGGTAGCCGGCGATGGCACACAGCAAGGCGTTGGCGTGATAGCGCAGCGGCCGGGTGACCGCCGCCAGCGCCTCGCCCGCCGAGGCGTCCTCCGGCACCTGCGCACACTCCGACCTGGCCGCCGGCGGCCGCTCGCCGGCGGGCGCGTCCGCCGCGGTGCCGAAGTCCAGCACGATGCCGATCCGCTTGCGGCCGTCCTTGGCGGGGGTGTCGCGGCAGATCGCGTCGAAGTCGGCGGCCGGGCGCGGCTTACCGGCCCCGGCGGAGTCGGCGCCGACGGTGAAGCGGAAGCCCTCGACCGCGCCGTCGGCCGGCCGCTGACTGGCCGGCCCTTCGGTGGCATACGCCCAGGAGCTGCCCTTGCCGTCCCAGAACGACCAGTAGCGGTACTCCTGCGCCTGCGCGGGCCCGGCTGCCAGGCCGGTGACCGTACCGGCCAGCAGTAGGGCGCCGGCGATCCTGGTCCGCCGCATCAGAGCTGATTCTTCTTACGGCTGCTCAGCAGGAACCCGATACCGGCGCCGATGGCGAGACCGACACCGATGACCCACCACACCCCGATGCCGCCGCCGTCCGTGGCGTCGTCGGCGTCCCCGGTGTCCTTCTTCGCCGCGGCGGCCGGCTCGGGGCCGGTGGCGTTGAGCGCGGCCACCAGGTCGGTGCCGCCGAAGGAACGCGGGTCGGTGCCGGTGGCGTGCGCGGCCAGCACCAACTGGGCGTAGGCGGCGGGCCCGTTCTGCTTGGCCCAGCCCGTGGCGTTCTTCTCCAGCCACTTCAGCGGCTTTGCGGCAGCGGCACCGTGCCCGCCGGCCGCCAGCGCCACCACGGCGTCGGCGGTGTTGCCGACATCGGGCTGCTTCTCGGCGCCCGGCATCGCGGAGAGCAGATGCTGCCCGTTCTTGTCGAGCTGCGCGACGAGGTAGGCGTCACCGCCCGCCGCGGCCCGCTCCGGATCGTCCTTCTTCTCGTCCCCGCCGTCCTTGCAGTTCAGCGGCTTGACCGGGGCGTCCGCCCGCTGATCCGCGGGCTCGACGACAAAGCCCTTGCCGAGCGCTCCGGTCGCGGCGGCCGCGGTGGCGTCGGCGTTCGGGGCGGCGCCCTTGAGCTGGAAGGTGAACGCGCCGCGCTCGCCCTCCTTCGCGTCACAGCCCAGTTGGAAGGTGAGCAGCCCGTCGTACGGGGTCTTGCCGCCCTTCTTCGACGTCACCGACCGCGGCTTCTCGCCCGCCGCCGCGAGCGCGCCGATGACCACGGACGTGGAGTTGGCGTCGCTGGCCGAACCGGGCATCGAGCTCCAGCCGCCGTCGTCGTTCTGCACCGATTTCAGCCAGCCCACGGCCTTCTGCACGGTGGCGCCGTGCCCGCCGAGCGCGGCCAGCGCCTGCACCGCGGCGGCCGTCTGGTTGGTGTCCCGCATGGTCTTGGCGTCACAGGGCTTGCCGGGCTCGGCGCGGAAGGCGGTGAACGCGCCGTCGGCGCACTGCTGCCCGACCAGCCAGCGCACGCCGGACGCGGCCGGCCGCACCCCCACCGTGTCCTGCGCCAGCAGCGCGAGCGACTGCCGCCACACCCCGTCGTACTGCGGGTCCTTGGTGCCGTACAGGCCGTCCGGCAGCTTCTTGGGGGCCGCGGACGGGGCGGCGTCGTCGGCGTACGCGGCGGGGGCAGCGGCCGCGCCCAGCACCGCCGCGGCCGCCAGCGCCGTGGCGGCGCGGCGCGCCAGGAAGGCGACGGGGTGCGTCAGGGGGGCCTGGTGAGCCATGGAAGCCATGGGGGCCATCGGGTCGGTGCCTCTCGGGTCGGGTCGCGGCGATGTACGCAGCCGTGCTCGGCCGACCGCCCGCGCGGCGATCCCCTTGGATCGCGGACGCGGCGGCACCGGGCTCAGCTCCGTATACCTCGACGGTGCCGCGCACCGGCCGTCCCTGTGGCGGACGGTTCCGGCGGCGGGAGCCTTGGTCGTGCCCCCTCGGGTGCTCCGGCTCGTACGGCCTTCCCGCCGGGCCAGCCGGCGCGGTACGGACGGGCCGTCCTCACGGTTGCGGGTCAGCGCCGGATTTCCACCGGCTTCCCCCGATCGGGTACGGATGAAGTTGTCCCGCACACCTTAACCGGCACCCGGCATGCGCTCGCTCGCGCGTACGAGCCGACGGAATCCGGCACGAGCGGGGCGGAGCGGCGCGCGAGCCGCGCAGGGGGCGGGTCCCTGGGGCCGCGTACGGGGGGACGGGTGGCGGGCACGGCGGGACGGTCGGGCGGCTGGGCACGAGCAGGGCGGGATCCAGGCACGAGCGGGGAGGGGGCCACCGGCCGGTCCCGACCCTGACCCCGGGTACACAGCAGTCAAGAAGCTGCACGAACCAGGACAGAGGCAACGCGGGAGGCCCGCCCCGCCCCCTCACACCGCCTGATATCGCACCGGATCCGACCCTGGCACCCACTCCGCCCGCCCCTGTTTCACCAGCCGGCGCAGATGGGCCTCGGCCTCCGAGACGGCGATGTTGCGGGACCCGTAAGGGATCTGCTCCCACGGGCGGTTCCACTCCATGGCCATGGCGAGCTGCCAGACGGTGCGGGGTTCCTGGAGCAGGGATCTGAGCTGGGTCAGCCGCTCTTCGTGGTGGGCGATGAGTGTGCGCACCCGGCCGCCGGCGTCGGTGAAGGCGTGCTGATGGGCGGGCAGTACCTCGGCGGGGTCGAGCCGGCCGACGCGTTCGAGCGAGTCGAGGTAGTCGCCCAAGGGGTCGGCGTTCTCCCCCGGGCCCTCCATGCCGTGCGGGCCGGGCGGGCTCCCCTCGTCGTCCGGAGCCTCGTACAGGCCGATGTGCGGGGTGATGCCGGGCAGGAGGTGGTCGCCGGAGAACAGCCGGCCGAAGCCGGGCGTGCGTGCCGAGGGGTGCTCCTCCTCCAGATGGAGGCACACATGGCCGGGGGTGTGGCCGGGTGTCCAGATGGCGCGAACCCGGCGCCCCGGCAGATCGAGCAGTTCGCCGGGGTCGATGCCGCGGTCCGGCAGCGCGGCCCGCCGGCCGGGCAGCTTCCGGCCGCCTCCTGTGGCGCGGGCCTTCCGCAGGGGCGCCAGATGGTCGTCCGGTGCGCCCGCCGCCGTGAGCTTGGCGAGCAGGTAGTCGAGCCACTGGCCCGGTTCGGCCGCGCGGGTGCGGCGGACCACCGCGGTGTCGGCGGCGTGCATCGCGATCCAGGCGCCGCTGGCCTCCCGGACCTTGGCGGACAGACCGTGGTGGTCGGGGTGGTGGTGGGTGATCAGGACGCCGTGGAGGTCGGTGAGGGCGAACCCGCAGGCGGTGACGCCGGCGACGAGGGCGTCCCAGGAGTCCGGGTCGTCCCAGCCGGTGTCGATGAGCACGGGCCCGCGGTCGGTCTCCAGGAGGTGGACGAGGGTGTGGCCGAGCGGGTTGTCCGGGATGGGGACGGCGATGCTCCACACTCCGCCCTTGTGGTCGGTCACCTGCGCGGTCATCCCGGACCCCTCTCGGTGTGGCATACACCCGGTACCCGGCCTCACTATAACTAGAACTGGTTTCAAAGCGGCTTGAAGTGCCCCTTCTGGCATGGCCAGTTGGGTTTCGGTCGGCGCCGTGGACTCCTCCAACTAGAACTGGTATCAGTTCCTGGGGGATTGAGTGGCCTGATGCCTCGTCAGCAAGCGTGCCCGAGGCGTCAACTCGGCAACGACAGCGAACCCGTACCGACAGCCGGCAACGACAACGCACCGGCAACGACAACGCACCGGTACCGACAGCGCACCGGCAACAGCACTGAGCCGGCAACGCACAGCGAAACCGCAACGACAGCGAACCGGCAGGGACCGCCGGAACAGGCGGCCGACCCGCAGGAGGCGGCAGCGATGAGCGACCTCGTCGAGCACGGAAAGCTCTACATAGGCGGTGAGTGGGTCGATCCGGCCGGCCGGGACACGATCGAGGTCGTCTCGCCGCACACCGAACAGGTCATCGGCCGGGTGCCGCATGCCTCGCGAGCGGACGTCGACCGAGCGGTGGCCGCGGCCCGTACGTCCTTCGCGTCCGGGGTGTGGGCGAACGCCCCGCTGGCGGACCGGATCGCGGTGGTGACCCGTATCAAGGACGCCTTCGCGGCCCGCAGCGAGGAGATCGCCAAGGTCATCAGCGCGGAGAACGGCACCCCGTTCACCTCCGGCGTCATGGTGCAGTCGCTTGCCGCGATGCTGGTGTGGGACGCGGCGCTCACGGTGGCCCGCGACTTCCCGTTCGAGGAGCGGCGTGGCGGGGTGTTGGGGCCATTGCTGGTGCGGCGGGAACCGGCCGGGGTGGTCGCGGCCGTGGTGCCGTGGAACGTCCCGCAGTTCACCGCCGCCGCCAAGCTCGCGCCGGCGCTGCTGGCCGGCTGCTCGGTGGTGCTGAAGGTGTCACCGGAGACGCCGCTGGACGCGTACCTGCTCGCGGAGATCGTGACGGAGGCGGGGCTGCCGCCGGGCGTGCTGTCGATCCTGCCGGCGGACCGCGAGGTGAGCGAGTACCTCGTCGGGCACCCGGGCGTGGACAAGGTGTCGTTCACCGGCTCGGTGGCGGCCGGCAAGCGGGTGATGGAGGTCGCGGCCCGCAACCTCAGCCGGGTCACGCTGGAGCTCGGCGGCAAGTCCGCGGCGGTGATCCTGCCGGACGCGGATCTGGACGCGGCGGTGGCCGGGATCGTGCCGTTCGCCTGGATGATCAACGGCCAGGCGTGTGTGGCCCAGACGCGGATTCTCGCCCCGCGCAGCCACTATGACGAGATCGCCGAGCGGTTCACCGCGGCTGCCTCGGCGCTCACCGTCGGCGACCCGCTGGATCCGGCCACCGAAGTCGGCCCGCTGGTCGCCCGCCGTCAGCAGCAGCGCTCCCTGGACTACATCGCGCTCGGACAGCAGGAGGGCGCCAAGGTGCTGACCGGCGGCGGCCGTCCCGAGGGGCAGACCACGGGCTGGTACGTCGAGCCGACCCTCTTCGGCGAGGTCGCCAACTCCATGCGGATCGCCCGTGAGGAGATCTTCGGCCCGGTCATCTGTCTGCTGCCGTACGACGACGAGGCGGAGGCGGTACGGATCGCCAACGACTCCGACTACGGGCTCTCCGGCTCGGTGTGGACGGCCGATGTCGAGCACGGCATCGAGATCGCCCGGCAGGTGCGCACCGGCACGTACTCGGTGAACACCTTCAGCATCGACATGCTCGGCCCGTTCGGCGGCTACAAGAACTCCGGCATCGGGCGGGAGTTCGGGCCCGAGGGCTTCGGCGAATACCTGGAGCACAAGATGATCCATCTGCCGGCGGGTGCCTGATGGGGGACCGCTGGCAGGTGGTGGTGGACCGGAGCGTCTGCATCGGGTCGGGGATGTGTGCCGCGGCGGCGCCGGACGGCTTCCGCCTCGACTCGGCGCGGCAGTCGCATCCGGCGGCGCCGGAGACGGATGCCGCCGAGAGCGTGCTGGCCGCGGCAGAAGGGTGCCCCGTGGAAGCGATCACCCTCACCGTGGCCGACAGCGGCGAGGCGGTCTTCCCGCCGGAGGAATGAGCGACGGCCGCACGGCCGGGGAGCGACGGCCCGGGGTGCGGGGCGGGAGCCCCGTGGCCGGGGGCCGCCCGTAGGGGGTGTGGGGCGGAGTCCCGTAGGGGACCGGTGGGCCCCTTGCGGGCCAACTACCCGTGGCGAAGGCGGCGTTAACGCGCGCGGGCCGACGAGGTGAGTGCGCAAGTGGGCGCTGTCAGCGCGGCGAGCCGAGGCGAACATCGCTGGATGGCGCCCACGGCCCGGCGACGTGACGCAGATCAGCGTCGCTGGGTTGACGCCCACGGCCCCGGCGCGCCCCCGGCCCGGCCCCGCCACGGAACTGACGCAACCCCGGCGCGGCGCTGACGCGGCCCCCCGCCCCCGCCTCAGCCCTCCCGTTCACCCGAAGTGAGCTCGATCAGGCGGCACACCGTTTCGATGTCTATCTTCACCTGGGCGATCGAGGCGCGGCCCGAGAGCCAGGTGATCAGGGCCGAGTGCCAGGTGTGTTCGATGACGCGGACCGCGGAGAGCTGCTCGGGGGTGGCGGGGCCGTCCAGGCCCATCGCGTCGAGGATGATCGCGGTGGTCAGCCGGGAGACGGTGTCCACCTCGGGGCTGACGGAGCGGTCCGCGAAGGTCAGTGCGCGCACCATCGCGTCCGCGAGATGCGGCTCACGCTGGAGCGCGCGGAACGCCCGCATCAGGGTCTGGGCCACCCGTGCGCCCGGGTCCTGCTCCGACGGCGGGCGCTTGCGCAGCGTCTCGTGCATGTGCTGGAGCTGGTCCTGCATGGTGGCGACCAGCAGATGCACCTTGGAGGGGAAGTAGCGGTAGAGGGTGCCGAGCGCGACGCCCGAGGACTCGGCGACCTCGCGCATCTGCACGGCGTCGAAGCCACCACGGGACGCCAGCTTGGCGCTGGTGTGCAGGATGCGGCGGCGTCGGGCCTCCTGACGCTCGGTCAGGGGAGGACTCGCGGGAAGGGTCGGTCTGGCCGCCTTGGATTCCGTAGTCATATTTCCCATTCCGTGGCATTCCGTCCGCGATGCGGCGAGTGCCGGTGGTGTGCTCGGCACAGCATGGCAGGGGGGCGGGTGGTGGCGCGAATCACCTGGTGCGGCTCTTTTCGCTTCGTTCTCGGCCGGTAGATTCGAAGCTCGGTGAACTGATCAGTAGCCAATCAGTTCTGAAACTTGTTCTAGATTACCGCCAGCGGTTACGCTCCGGCGAAAGTCCAGTGAGAAGGGGGCCGAGCGTGACCGCAGAGGCCGTCCAGGCAGCCGCGCCTCGCCCCGCAGAGGCCACCCCGGCCTCCGCCCCGACGAACGGCGAGCGTCCCCTGCGGATCGCGATGCTCACGTATAAGGGGAACCCGTTCTGCGGCGGACAGGGCGTCTACGTACGGCACCTCTCACGCGAACTGGCCCGCCTCGGCCACTCCGTCGAGGTCATCGGCGCCCAGCCCTACCCCGTCGTCGACGACGGGGTGATCCTCACCGAGCTGCCCAGCCTGGACCTCTACCGCCAGCCGGACCCGTTCCGTACGCCGAAGCGCGGCGAGTACCGCGACTGGATCGACGCCCTTGAGGTCGGCACGATGTGGACCGGCGGCTTCCCCGAACCGCTGACCTTCTCGCTGCGGGCCCGGCGCCATCTCGCCGCCCGCCGTGGCCAGTTCGATGTCGTCCACGACAACCAGACCCTCGGCTACGGCCTGCTCGGCGGCCCCGGCGCCCTCGGCGCCCCGCTGGTCACCACCATCCACCACCCCATCACCGTCGACCGGCGCCTCGACCTGGCGGCCGCCGGCGGCTGGAAGCGCCGGGCCTCCGTGCGCCGCTGGTACGGCTTCACCCGGATGCAGAAGCGGGTGGCCCGGCGGCTGCCGTCCGTGCTGACCGTCTCCGGGTCCTCCCGTCAGGAGATCGTCGATGACCTCGGGGTGGCCGCCGACCGGATCCATGTGGTGCATATCGGCGCCGACACCGACCTGTTCTCACCGGATGCCTCGGTGGCCGAGGTGCCCGGCCGGATCGTCACCACCTCCAGCGCGGATGTCCCCCTCAAGGGACTGATCCACCTCGTCGAGGCGCTCGCCAAGGTGCGCACCGAACAGCCCGATGCGCATCTGGTCGTCGTCGGCAAGCGCGCCGACGACGGGCCGGTCGCCGCCGCCATCGAGCGGCTCGGCCTGTCCGGCGCCATCGAGTTCGTCAAGGGCATCAGCGACCCCGAACTCGTCGACCTGGTGCGCAGCGCCCAGATCGCCTGTGTTCCCTCCCTCTACGAGGGCTTCTCGCTGCCCGCCGCCGAAGCGATGGCCACCGGCACGCCGTTGCTGGCCACCACCGGCGGTGCCATCCCCGAGGTCGCCGGCCCGGATGGCGAGACCTGTCTCGCGGTGCCCCCGGGCGACGCCGGTGCGCTGGCGGGCGGACTGCTCCGCCTCCTGGGCGACGAGACGCTGCGCCGCCGGCTCGGCGCGGCCGGCCGGGAGCGGGTGCTGGCCCGCTTCACCTGGCGGCAGGCCGCCCTCGGCACCGCGGAGCGCTACCGCGAGGCCATCGCCCTCCAGAGAGGCCGGGCCGGAGCCCGCGCCCTCCCCGGGGCGGCGTCCGGCGGGGCCGCCGGCACCGCGACCGCGCCGAGTGCCGCCGGGCACGCCTAGTGGCCCGACCGGCCCGTACTTCCTTCCGCAGCCACCACCGCCACCAACCGCCGGACGAAAGCAGAACGCCGTGCTGACCGTCGACTTTTCCCGTTTCCCGCTCGCTCCGGGCGACCGTGTGCTCGACCTGGGGTGCGGCGCCGGCCGGCATGCCTTCGAGTGTTACCGGCGCGGCGCGCAGGTCGTCGCCCTCGACCAGAACGGCGAGGAGATCCGCGAGGTCGCCAAGTGGTTCGCCGCGATGGAGGAGGCGGGTGAGGCCCCGGCGGGCGCCTCCGCCACCGCCATGGAGGGCGATGCGCTGAACCTGCCGTTCCCCGACGACAGCTTCGATGTCGTGATCATCTCCGAGGTGATGGAGCACATCCCGGACGACAAGGGCGTGCTCGCCGAGATGGTCCGGGTGCTGCGCCCCGGCGGCCGGATCGCGGTCACCGTCCCCCGTTACGGCCCCGAGAAGGTCTGCTGGGCGCTCAGCGACGCCTACCACGAGGTCGAGGGCGGCCATATCCGCATCTACCGCGGCGACGAGCTGCTGGGCAAGATGCGGGAGGCCGGTCTGGAGCCGTACGGCACGCACCACGCGCACGGGCTGCACAGCCCCTACTGGTGGCTGAAGTGCGCCTTCGGGGTGGACAACGACAAGGCGCTGCCGGTGCAGGCGTACCACAAGCTGCTGGTCTGGGACATCATGAAGAAGCCGCTGGCCACCCGGCTCGCCGAGCGGGCGCTGAACCCCGTCATCGGCAAGAGCTTCGTCGTCTACGCCACCAAGCCGCATCTGCCCCAGGCGGCCACCGCCGAGCCGGCCGCCGCCGAGGCGAGTGAGTCCGCCGCGGCCCCCGCCACCCCGGCCGCCGAGCCGCCGGCCGGGACCCCCGCGAAGGCCCGCAAGGCCGCGCCGGGCACCAAGTCCGGCGCCAAGGCCCCCGCCAAGGCCCCCGCCAAATCCGGCGCCAAGCCCGCCGCCAAGGCTTCCGCCAAGCGCTCCGCCGGGGCCGCCAAGTGACAAGTCCCGGGCGTACCGAACGGCTCGTCCTGCCGGGGGTGCTCACCGCCGAGCAGGCCGCCCGCACGGTGGCCGGCATCCTGGCCACCCAGCGGCCGGACGGCGCGATCCCCTGGTTCCGGGGCCACCACCTCGATCCGTGGGACCACACCGAGGCCGCCATGGCTCTGGACGCGGCCGGCGAACACGAGCGCGCCGAGGCCGCGTACGACTGGCTGGCGCGGCACCAGAACCCGGACGGGTCCTGGTACGCGGCCTACGCCGACGGCGACGCCGAGGAACCCACCGACCGCGGCCGGGAGACCAACTTCTGCGCCTATCTCGCGGTCGGCGTCTGGCACCACTTCCTGTCCACCGGCGACGAGACCTTCCTCGACCGCATGTGGCCCGCGGTGCATGCCGCGACCGAGTACGTCCTGGAGCTCCAGCAGCCCGGCGGCGAGATCGGCTGGAAGCGCGAGGACGACGGCACGCCCGTCAACGACGCCCTGCTGACCGGCTCGTCGTCCATCTACCAGGCGCTGCGCTGTGCGCTGGCGCTCGCCGAGCAGCGCGAGGAGCCGCAGCCCGACTGGGAGCTGGCCGTCGGCCGCCTCGGCCATGCGATACGCAGCCACCCCGAGCGGTTCCTGGACAAGTCCCGCTACTCCATGGACTGGTACTACCCGATCCTCGGCGGCGCCGTCCGCGGCGCGCAGGCCCGTGAGCGCATCGACGCGGACTGGGAGCAGTTCGTCGTGCCCGGCCTGGGCGTGCGCTGTGTGCTGCCCAACCCCTGGGTCACCGGCGGCGAGAGCGCGGAACTGGCGCTCGCCCTGTGGGCGATGGGGGAGTCCGATCGGGCCGTACAGATCCTCAAGTGGATGCAGCACCTCCGCGCCGAGGACGGGATGTACTGGACCGGCTACGTCTTCGACGACGATGCGATCTGGCCACAGGAACGCACTTCCTGGACCGCCGGTTCGCTGCTGCTCGCGGTGGCCGCCCTGGGCGGCGACGAGGCCACCACCACGGTCTTCGGGGGCGAGCACCTGCCGACGGGGCTCGACCCGGACTGCTGCTAGACGGGGCGCCGTCGGGGTTCGCGCGAGCCCCGACGGCACCGCACCGGGCCCGGCGCCGGCGGGGCCTTCAGGCGTCGTTCCCGGCGAAATCAAGAGGCCGGGCGGGCGCCGGGCACGTACTGTCCGTCACATGACACTCCAAGGCTCCCTCACTCATGAGGAATACTGCGCCCACCTCCTCGCCGAGACCGGCCGGCTCCGGGAGATCGTGCGCACCGCCGACCTCTCCGTGACCGTGCCGACCTGCCCGGACTGGACGCTGGCCGACCTCGCCCGGCACGTCGGCGGGGCGCACCGCTGGGTCGGCGCGGTCGTCACCGGCCGCGCCACGGACTACGTCGACCCCGAGGGCGTCCCGGACGCCAAGGGCCCCGGCGACGACGCCGCGGAGCTGGACGCCTGGCTGGCGGACGGCGTCGAACGGACCGTGACGGCGCTGCGGGAGGCCGGGCCCGACGTGGCGGTGTGGAACTGGGCCGGTCAGGGCGGCACCGGCTTCTGGTCCCGCCGGATGGCCCATGAGACGGTGATCCACCGGATCGACGCCGCGCTCGCCGCCGGTGCCGCCTTCGACGTCCCGCCGGAGATCGCCGCGGACTGCCTGGAGGAGTGGCTGCAGATCTGTGAACTCCCCATCGCCCAACAGCGGCTGGCCGAGCGCGCGGCATCAGGGGAGACCCTGTACGGCCCCGGCCGCACCCTCCACTTCCACGCCACCGACGCCCCGGCCGCACTGAACGCCGAATGGGTCCTCGACCTCACCGGCCCCGGGCCCACCCACCGCCGCGCGCACGAGAAGGCGGCGGTCGCCCTGCGCGGCCCGCTCACCGACGTGCTGTGCGTCGTCCACCGCAGGCTGCCCGCCGACAGTGACCGGGTCGAGGTGCTGGGCGACCGCGCCCTGCTCGACCTGTGGCTGAGCTGGGCGACCTTCGGGTGACCGGCCGGGTGCGATCAGTGGTTCAGCTCGGCCAGCACCCGTAGGGTGTCCGGGTCAGGGGCGGTGACCAGCAGGTCGGTGACCGGGCCCGTGCGCCACAACTCCAGCCGCTCCGCGATCCGTTCGCGTGGTCCGACCAGCGAGATCTCATCGGCGAAGGCATCCGGAACGGCCTGCACCGCCTCCTGTCTGCGGCCTTCGAGGAAGAGCCGCTGCACCCGGCGGGCCTCCTCCTCGAAGCCCATCCGGGCCATCAGATCGGCATGGAAGTTCCTGGCCGCGGGCCCCATCCCGCCGATGTAGAAGCCGAGCATCGCCTTGACCGGAAGCAGCCCCTCGGCGATGTCGTCGCAGACCACGGCGCGGGCCATGGGGGCGATGAGAAAGCCCTCCGGGGCCTCGGACAGGGACGCTTGGTAGACGTCGGTGCGGGTCGGCGACCAGTACAGCGGCAGCCAGCCGTCGGCGATCCGGGTCGTCTGGGCGATGTTCTTGGGCCCCTCCGCGCCGAGCAGGAGGGGGAGGCCGGCGCGCAGCGGGTGGGTGATGGGCTTGAGCGGTTTGCCGAGGCCGGTGCCGTCCGCGCCGCGGTAGGGATGCGGGTGGAAGGCCCCGTCCGACTCCACCGGCCCTTCCCGGCGCAGGACTTGGCGGATCACGTCCACGTATTCGCGGGTGGCGGTCAGCGGGCTACTGGGGAACGGCCGGCCGTACCACCCCTCGACGACCTGCGGTCCGGACAGCCCCAGGCCCAGCAGCACCCGGCCGCCGGAGAGATGGTCGAGGGTGAGGGCGTGCATTGCGGTGGCCGTGGGGGTGCGGGCCGCCATCTGGGCGATGCCGGTGCCCAGTTTGATCCGGGTGGTGTGGGCGGCGATCCAGGTGAGCGCGGTGAAGGCGTCCGACCCCCAGGCCTCCGCGGTCCACACCGAGTCGTAGCCCAGCCGCTCGGCCGCGCGGGCGAGTTCGAGGTGCCGGGGGTCCGGGCCGCGGCCCCAGTAACCCAGTGCCAGTCCGAGTCGCATCCCGATCGCCCCTCTCCGGCGGACGGTGACCCTGAAGACGATTAACTGACGCTTCGTCAGATCGGTGTCGGGGAACTGTACGGGCCGGCCGCCGGCAGCGCAACGGCCCCCCGCCCGCAGGGGCGAGGGGCCGCGAAAGGACCGCTGTGCGTCCGGCGTCAGCCGCGCTGGATGCCGGTGGTGTCCTGGAGGACGCCGCGCCGGCCGTCCTGGGTCTGGGCGATCAGGGCCGCGCCGCGCTGCTCCACCGCCAGATACCAGGTGCCGGGCGCAAGTTCGGCGATCGGCGCCGGGGCGCCGTCCTCGCCGTACAGCGGACGCGCGACGGGCACCGCGAACCAGAACGGGGCGAAGTCCGCCGGGGCACCGGCCGCCGCGGTGGCACCCGCCGGGCCGCCGGCCGTGGCGTCCACCGGCGCCTGCTGACCGTGCGGCTGGCCGCCCTGCGACTGCTGCTGGGCGCCCGGGTAGCCGTAGCCCTGGCTCGCCTGCTGCTGGGCGCCGGGGTAGCCGTAACCCGGGTTGGGGCCGGCCCCGTAGGGGGCGGCGGGCTGCGGCTTCGGGGCGCCGATCAGGGCGACCTTGAGCGGCGGCAGGAGCGGCGTGGCGATGGCGCCACCGGCCAGGATCAGGGTGGCGATCAGGCCGATGATCAGGCCCGCGCCGGCGCTGGGGGCGTCGATGAGGGACCAGAACGCCGTCCATGCCGCGAACACGGTGAGGGCGACACCGAACTGGGCGAGGTCGAGACCGGCGACCTTGCGCACCTGCTGCTGCGGCAGCGCACGGCTGACGACGATGATTGCCGCGCCGATCACCCCGGCCAGGTACACGCTCATCAGGATGGACACCGAGCTCCAGGCGTTGAAGCTGCTGTAGGGGCCGCCGGTGGAAGAGAGGAACGAGGCGATGAACAGCAACACCGCTGCTCCGATCACCACGCCGTCGCCTCGAGTGAGGGAGCGGATGTTCACGTAAGGGTCCTTTGTCGGTTTCGTGGGTCCGGTCGTCGCTGTCGCGGTGCGCGCAGTGCGAGGCACGGCGGTGGCCACCCATCGTAAAGGGGAACCCGTCGCGGAATCCGGCGGCCCGTCGTGTTCGTTTCCGCGCGCTATCGGTACGCCGTCCCGGATCCGGTATCCGCGGGTTCCGGAGCCGGGTTGGGCGGTCCGGTCAGTGCGTCAAGAAGTCCGTAATGCCCTCGGTGATCCCGCGGGCCGCCTTTTGCCGCCAGTGCGCATCGGTCAATTGCGCGGCGTCCTTCGGGTCGCGCATATTGCCGCACTCGATGAACACCTTCGGCACCGTGGAGAGGTTGAGGCCGCCGAGATCGGAGCGCTTGTCGAGCCCGCTGCCGCCGCCGATGTAATTGGACACGGCACTTCCGGTGGCCGTGCGGAACCGGCCGGCCAGCCGCTCGCCCAACTGCCGCGAGGGCCCGACAATCCTGGCGGTGTCGGCCGGGCCCGCCGTGACGCGGGCGGGCAGGATGACATGGAAGCCGCGGTTGCCGGCGCCCGAACCATCGGCGTGCAGGGACAGCGCGGCATCGGCGTGCGCCTTGTTGCCGATCTTCGCGCGCTCGTCGACGCACGGCCCGTAGGGGCGGTCGCCGTCCTGGGTGAGGACGACCTTGGCGCCCTGCGCCTGGAGGAGCGTGCGGGCCCGGCGGGCGAGGTCCAGGGTGAAGGACGCCTCGGCGTATCCGTCGTTGGTGGCGGTGCCGGTGGTGTCGCACTCCTTGCGGTCGTTGCCGATGTCCACCTGCCGGGCGATCTCCCGGCCGTGCTCGCTGTTGTGCGGATTGTGGCCGGGGTCGAGCACCACGACCTTGCCCTTCAGGCTGTCGCGCGGGCCGTGGTCCTTGGCGCCCTTGCCGCCCGGGGTGTGGCTGCCGCCGGGGCCGGTGGCGCTTTCCGCCGGGCCGCCCGGTGCGGGTTGCCCGGCTCCGGGCCCGTCGTGGCCCGACGAGCGCCAGGCCAGCCAGCCGCCCAGGCCGGCGACCACTACGGCGGCCAGCGCGACGAGGAGGGTGCCGCGCAGGCGGCGGTGCGAGGGGAGAGAACTGCCGTTCGACACGTCCGCGATCGTAGCCCGCTCAGATGCCCGCCCCGGTGCGCCGCAGGACATGCAGCGACCCATGGGCCGAGATCTCGGTGAACGCGCCGGACTCCAGGGCCCTGCGGTAGATGCGGTACGGGGCCTGGCCGCCGTCCGCCGGGTCCGCGAAGACATCGTGGATGACCAGCAGCCCGTTGGGCGCGAGATGCGGCGCCCAGCCCTCGTAGTCGGCGGTGGCGTGCTCGTCGGTGTGCCCGCCGTCGATGAAGACCAGACCCACCGGGGCCTGCCAGACGGCCGCTGCCTGCGGTGACCGGCCCACCAGGGCGAGCACATGCTCCTCCAGGCCGGCGGCGTGCAGGGTGCGGCGGAAGGTGGGCAGCGTGTCCATCCGGCCGACCTCGGGGTCGACGACGGTCGCGTCGTGGTACTCCCACCCGGGCTGCTGCTCCTCGCTGCCCCGGTGGTGGTCGACGGTGACGGCGAGGACCCCGGCGCCGCGCGCGGCGTCGGCGAGCAGGATCGTGGACCGGCCGCAGTAGGTGCCGACCTCCACCAGCGGCAGCCCCAGGGCCGCCGCCTCGGCCGCCGCCGCATACAGGGCGAGGCCCTCGTCCACGGGCATGAAGCCCTTCGCCGCCTCGAAAGCGGCGAGTATCTCCGGCTGCGGAGCGGTCGGAGCCGTGGGAGCGGGCATGGGCTTCCTCCTGTGGTGCGGTCAGGGGCTCATCGTGCCGTACGGGGCGGCGCGGGTGGAGTGCGGGTGTCCCCCGGGCGGAACATTCGGATATCGGAACGGCGGTTCGCATTTCCCGCGTCGGGCGCCCCGGCTCTTCCCGGCTCTTCCCGGTGGTTCCTGTCGGGTTCCGGTCCGTTCCCCGACTGTTCCCGTCGATTTCCCGTCGGTGATTTCCGGGATGCCCGAAAGCGGTGAATTCGGGGGTGGGGGAGTGGGGTGGGAGGAAGGGATCGGGAGGGAGTCGTCGGGAGGGAGAGAGGGGTGGGGGGAGGGTGCGGGAAATGACTTCCGGGGTGGAATTCAACGGACTGTTTCCGGTGTGCATCCGAACTGTTCCCCTCGGGGGAATCCCCGCCGGGGGGCTGTCCTGCGTCTGTCGGTTGCTGCCTGCGCGGGGTGGGGTGGGGTGGGGTGGGGCGCCGTCTGCGGTGCGTGCGGCGGCGCTGCCCCCGGGCCCGGACTGCCCGCCGGCCGCGCCGCTGGCTGACCCCTCAACTGGCCTTCTAGCCAACCCTTCAGCTGACCTTCCGTCAGAATGAAACGTGTTCTAGTCTGCCCCGCATGGGCATCGGAATCACACCGGAACACCGTGACCTGGCCGAGGCGGCGGGCGGCTGGGCCGCGCGGGCCGTGCCGCCTGAGGCGGTGCGCAAGCTGCTCGACACCGCGCCCACGCGCCCAGGCCGGCCCGCGTACTGGGACCAGCTCGCGGCTCAGGGCCTGCTCGGGCTCCATCTCCCCGAGGGTGACGGCGGCGGGGGCGGTGAACTGCTCGATCTCGCCGTCGTGCTGGAGGAACTGGGCCGCACCGCGTTCCCCGGCCCCTATCTGCCCACCACCCTCGCCGCCGCCCTCCTGCACCGCGGCGGCGCCCCCACCTTCGTACGGGCCCTGGCCACCGGGGCACGCATTGGCGCCGTCGCGCTCGGCCCGGGCTCGCTCACCGCCGTCGAGAGCCCCGACGGCTATGTGTTGGACGGCACCGCGCCCCCGGTGCTGGCCGGCGCCGACGCGGATCTGATCGTGCTGGCGGCGGAGGTCGCCGCGGAAGCGGAAGTGGAAGTGGAATCGGAGGCGGAAGGTGACGGGGAGGCGGCGGGCGCCTCGGATCGGGCGGACGGAGCGGACGGAGCGGACGGAGCGCACGGGGCGGGCGGGGCGGACGGAGGGTACGGAGCGCAGCGCGGCCGTGGGCGGCGGGCCGGGGAGACGGTCTGGCTCGCGGTCGACGCCGAAACGCTGACCGTACGCGTCCAGGAGAGCGCCGACCCGACCCGGCCGACCGCCGAGGTGAGCGCGCACGGAGTGCCGGTGCCCGCCGAGCGCCGGCTCACCGTCGACAGTGACCTGGTCCGCGACCTGGCCGGGGTGCTGTGGGCCGCCGAGAGCTGCGGCACCGCCTCCTGGGCGCTGCGCACCGCCGCCGAACACGCCGCGGTCCGCGTGCAGTTCGGCCGTCCCATCGGCCAGTTCCAGGCCGTCAAACACCTCTGCGCCGACATGCTCGTACGTTGCGAGCAGGCCGCCGCCCTGGTCTGGGACGCGGCCCGCGCCCTGCACGAGCCACCCGCGGTCCGCGGGCTGGTCGCGGCGCTGGCCACCGCGACCGCCCTGGACGCCGCCGTCAGCTGCGCCAAGGACTGCATTCAGATCCTCGGCGGCACCGGCTTCACCTGGGAACACTACGCCCACCTCCACCTGCGGCGGGCGACCGTCGCCCGCCAGCTGCTCGGCAGCGGCGACACCCACCGGCTGCGGGCCGCCCGGCTCGCCGCCGAGGGTGCCCGGCGCCAGCTGCACCTGGAACTCCCCGCCGGGGCCGCGGAGTTCCGGACCGGGGCCCGGACGGTCCTCGACGGTGTCCGCGGCCTCGACCCCGCCGGCGTACGCCGCGCCCTGGCCCCCACCGGCTACGCCGCACCGCACCTCCCCAAGCCCTACGGACTGGGCGCCGGCCCCGTCCAACAGCTCGCGATCCAGCAGGAGCTGGCGGCCGCCGGGGTCCGGATCAGCGATCTGGGCATCGCCACCTGGGTCGTCCCCTCGCTGATCGCCCACGGCACGCCGGAGCAGCAGGAGCGCTATCTGCTGCCGTCGCTGCGCGGCGATCTGCTGTGGTGCCAGCTGTTCTCCGAACCCGAGGCCGGTTCGGACCTGGCCGCGCTGCGGACCCGCGCCGAGCGGACCGCGGACGGCGGCTGGCGGATCAGCGGCCAGAAGGTATGGACCTCGGCCGCCCAGTGGGCGAGCCACGGCATCCTGCTGGCTCGCACCGACCCGGACGCGCCCAAGCACAAGGGGCTGACCTTCTTCCTCGTCGACATGAAGTCCCCGGGCATCGACATCCGCCCGCTGAAGGAGATCACCGGCGATGCGCTCTTCAACGAGGTCTACTTCGACGAGGTGCTGCTGCCGGCCGACGCGGTGGTCGGCGAGGTCGACAACGGCTGGAAGGTGGCCCGCACCACCCTGGACAACGAACGCGTCCACATGGCCGACCAGTTGACCTTCGACACCGGACTGGAAGCGCTCCTGGACCGCGCCACCGTACTGGACGGCTCGGTGCGGGTGCGGGTGGGCGCGCTGGCCGCCGAGGCGCACGCGCTGGGCTGTATCGGGCTGCGCACCACGCTCCAGCAGGTCTCGGGGCTGGAGCCGGGCGCCGGTGCCAGCATCCGCAAGCTGGTGCAGACCCCGCACCAGCAGAAGGTCGCCGAGCTGGCGCTGGAACTGCTCGGCCCGGACGGCGCCGTGCGCGAAGGGGCCGGTGAACGGGCGCTGCACGGTTTCCTGATGTCGCGCTGTCTGACCATCGCCGGCGGCACCACCCAGGTGCAGCTCAATGTCGTCGCTGAGCGGCTGCTCGGCCTGCCCCGCGACCCGGAGCCCCGCCCCCTGATCTGACTCCCCACTCACTCCCCACGCACTCCCCGGACTCGGCCACCTCCAGGAGGACACGCATGGCTGGCAAGGCGTACATCGTCGGCGTCGGGATGACCCGCTTCGAGAAGCCCGAGACCCGCGAGTGGCAGTACTGGGACATGGCGAAGGAAGCGGGCGGCGCGGCGCTCGCGGACGCCGGGGTCGGCTACGAGGCGGTCGAGCAGCTGCCGGTGGGCTACTGCTACCAGGCCTCGACGGCCGGCCAGCGCGCCGCCTACGAACTGGGCCTGACCGGCATCCCCGTCTACAACGTCAACAACAACTGTGCGACCGGCTCGACCGCGCTAATGATGGCCCGCCAGTTCGTCGCATCCGGCCTCAACGACTGCGTCCTGGCCCTGGGCTTCGAGAAGATGAAGCGGGGCGCGCTGGGCGGCGGCGCGGACGGCGGCGACTTCAGCGCCTCGCCGGTGGCCCGCCACTACGGAGTGATGGCCGCCGCCCACGGCTTCGAGATGACCCCGCCCACCGCCCAGATCTTCGGCAACGCGGCCCGTGAACACATGGAGCGCTACGGCACCACCGCCGAACAGCTCGCCGCCGTCGGCGCCAAGAACCACCGCCACTCCGCCCACAACCCGAACGCCCAGTTCCAGGAGGTCTACACGGTTGAGGAGATCCTCGCCGCGAAGACCATCCACCGGCCGCTGACCAAGTTGCAGTGCTCGCCGACCTCCGACGGCGCGGCCGCCGCGGTGATCGCCTCCGAGCGGTTCGTGCGGGAACACGGTCTGGCCGACCGGGCGGTGGAGATCGTCGCGCAGGCCATGACGACGGACACCGAGGAGAGCTTCACGTCCGGCTCCTGCATCGATGTCGTCGGCAAACCGATGTCCCGGGCCGCGGCCCGGCAGGTGTACGCGGCCGGCGGCCTCGGCATCGAGGACGTGGACGTGATCGAGCTGCACGACTGCTTCTCGGTCAATGAGCTGCTGACCTATGAGGCGCTGGGCATGTGCGCGGACGGGGAGTCGGGGAAGCTGGTCGCCGACGGCGCCACGACCTACGGCGGGCGCTGGGTGGTCAATCCGTCCGGCGGCCTCATCTCCAAGGGGCACCCGCTGGGCGCGACGGGCCTGGCCCAGGCCGCCGAACTGGTCTGGCAGCTCCGCGGCACCGCGGGCGAGCGCCAGGTCCCCGGCGCCCGGGTGGGCCTGGCCCACAACATCGGCCTGGGCGGCGCGGCGGTGGTGACGTTGCTACGGAGGTGAGGGGGTGGGGAATTGGGGTGAGGAACCGTGGTGGGGGACCGGGGTTGGGGGGAGGTCGGTCGGTGCGGGGGGCCGGGCGGTGAGTTCGGCCCGGTGAGGGGGTCCGATCGGCCCGGTGACGGGGGCCGGCCGGCGCGGTGACGGGGTCCGGTCGGCTCGGTGACGGGATCCGGCCGGTGAGCCGCTCGACGCCGTGGCCGGCACTCGACCTGTGTGCCCACTCTGCCGTCCTCCACGTTAACTCGCCCCAGGCATTGGGTAGTTGGCCCAGTGGGGGCCCTCTCACCCCCTAGGGGGCCGCCCCCCTCTCCCCGTAAGGCCCACCCCGTAAAAGCCCCCGCCCCCAGCCCCCGCCCCTCTGCGACTTCCGGCCTAGGTCTTCTGTCAGGTGGCCCATGCACCGATATACCGATGCGGGATTCATACGACGAATGCAAGCATGGTCGGCATGCCGCCGCCGATAGCCACCTCCGCCACCCTGCCCAAGACCGCGCGCCGGAGGACGGCCCCGCCGGCCTGGCTGGTGATGCTGCTGGTCTGCTCCGGGCAGTTCCTGGTGATCCTGGACGTCTCCGTCGTGAATGTGGCGCTGCCCGCCATGCGGACCGGTCTGGGCCTGAGCGAGCTCGGCCTTCAGTGGATCGTCAACGCCTACGTCATCACCTTCGCGGGCTTCATGCTGCTCGGTGGGCGGGCCGCCGACCTCTTCGGCCGTAAGCGGATCTTCGTCCTGGGGCTGGCGCTGTTCACGGTCGCGAGCCTCGGGGGCGGGCTGGCGCAGGAGCCCTGGCAGCTGATCGCGGCCCGTACGGTCCAGGGCATCGGCGCGGCCGTGCTCTCACCGGCCACCCTCACCATTCTGACCACGTCGTTCCCGGCCGGCCCGGCCCGGACCCGCGCCATCGCCACCTGGACGGCGGTCGGCGCGGGCGGTGGCGCGGTGGGCGGCCTGGTGGGCGGGACGCTCACCGAATTCCTCTCGTGGCGCTGGGTGTTGCTGATCAACGTGCCGATCGGGGCGCTGGTGCTGGGCGGCGCGGTGCTGTGGCTCACCGAGAGCCGACAGGGGGCCGGCCGGCGGCTCGATGTGCCCGGCGCGCTGCTGGTGACGGCCGGGCTCGGGTTGGTCGCCTACGGGATCGTGCAGACCGAGACGGACGGCTGGGGGTCGCTGTCCGCGCTGCTGCCGCTGGCCGCCGGGCTGGTCGTGGTCGCGGTGTTCCTCCTCGTCGAGGCGCGCGCCAAGGCCCCGCTGATGCCGCTGGGGCTCTTCCGGCTGCGCTCGGTCTCGTCCGCGAACGGGGCGATGGTGCTGTCCGGCGCCGCGATGTTCTCCATGTGGTACTTCCTGTCCCTCTATGTGCAGAACGTGCTGGGCTACCGGCCGTTGGAGGCCGGGCTCTCCTTCATCCCGCACTCGCTGTCCATCGTCCTGGGCTCCAAGATCGCGCCACGGCTGATGAACCGGCTGGGTGCCAAGCCGCTGGCCATCGCCGGTGCGGTGATCTCCGCGTCCGGCATGGTCTGGCAGGGCACGATGGACGTCGACGGCACCTACCTCGGCACGATCCTCGGGCCCGGCATCCTGATGGCACTGGGCGCGGGCCTGACCGCGACACCGATCGCCTCCATCGCGACCTCCGGGGCCGACCCCGCCGACCAGGGCCTGGTCTCCGGCCTGATCAACACCTCCCGGCAAATGGGCGGCGCGCTGGGCCTGTCGGTGCTGTCCACGATCGCCGCGGCCCGGATCGAGGCGGGCGACGGGCCCAAGGCCCTGGCGGACGGTTACGGGCTGGCCTTCCAGGTCGGCTCGGTGGTCCTGCTCGGCAGCATTCTGCTGATGGTCGTCGCGCTGCCGCAGCGCCGGGCGGACACCGCCCACGGCTGACACCGCCCACGGCTGACACCCGTCGGCGGGTCCCGCAGGCGGCCGGGCGGGCCGGGCGGGCCAGGCGGGCGCCCGGCCAACGGCCTGCCGGGCTTCCCCTGCGGGGCTTCCGCTGCCGGGCTTCCCCCGCCGGGTGCCTGCGGGGTGCCCCTGCCGGGCGCCCGTGGAGTGTCCCCGCCGGGTGTCCCCGCCGGGTCTCCCCGCCGTGCGTGCGTGTGCGCGTCGGGCGTGCCTGCGCGTGCCGGGCGTCGCGAGCGGGACGCCGGCCGTCGTGAGCGGGAGGCGCCGAACGTCGCGAGCCGGAGAGGACGGGGGCGCGCGCCGCCTACAGCCAGCCGTTCTGCCGTGCCGCCCGTACCGCTTCCATGCGGTTGCGGGTGCCGGTCTTGCCGATGGCCGCGGAGAGGTAGTTGCGGACAGTGGCCTGGGAGAGATGGAGCCGGCCGGCGATATCGGCGACCGTGGCGCCGTCCACGGCGGCGGTGAGGACATCGCGCTCCCGCTGGGTCAGCGGGTTGGGGCCGGCGCTCAGTGCCGCCGCGGCGAGGCCGGGGTCGATGACCCGCTCGCCCGCCAGCACCCGGCGGATCGCCGCCGCGAGTTCCTCCACCGGGCCGTCCTTCACCAGGAAACCGGACGCTCCGGCCTCCATGGCGCGGCGCAGATAGCCGGGGCGGCCGAAGGTTGTCACGATCAGCACCTTGCAGGCCGGCAGCTGTTCGCGCAGCTCGGCCGCGGCGTCCAGACCGCTCTGGCCGGGCAGTTCGATGTCCAGGAGGGCGACATCGGGGCGGGCGTCGAGGGCCGCGGCGACGATCCGGTTGCCCGCCGCTACCTGTGCCACGACCTGCATATCCGCTTCCAGGCCGAGCAGCAGCGCGAGCGCGCCCCGCATCATTCCCTGGTCCTCCGCCAGCAGGACCTTGATCACCTGGTCCACTCCTCCGTATCCGCCGCGTCGCCTGTGCCGATCGGGAGCTCGGCCGTGACCCGGAAGCCGTGCCGGCCGTCCGCGCCACTGTGCAGTGTCCCGCCCGCCGCGGCCAGGCGCTCGGCGAGCCCCTTCAGCCCGGTGCCGCCCACCGGCCCCGAGCGTCCGGGCAGCGCCGGCCCGCCCTCGTCGGCGCCGCCGTCCGCGAGGGCCGCGCCACTGCTGCCGACCGTCCCCGGTATGCCGTACGCCTCCCGGCCGTTGTCCATCTCCTGGCCGCTGTCCCCACCCCGGCCGCTGTACGTCTCCCCGCCGCCGCCCATGTCCCGGCCGCTGTACGTCTCCCCGCCGCCGTACGTCTCCCCGCGGCCGGGGACACGGTCGCGGAGCCAGGCCAGGCCGGGGGCCGCGGCAGCGCCGGAGGCCAGGGGGCCGCGGCCGTCGTCCGTGATCGTCAGCCGGACCCGTTCCGCGTCGGCGTGGACCGCGATCTCGCAGCGGGTGGCGCCGCTGTGCCGGACGGTATTGGTGACGCCCTCGCGGACCACCCAGCCCAGCAGGGCGCCGGCCTGCGGGGGCAGCGGCGGCCCGGCCTGCCGCACGACGGGCGCGATGCCGGCCGCCTCCAGCGCGGAACGGGCCCGGTCCAGCTCGGTGGTCAGACTGCCCTCGCGATAGCCGCTGACGGCCTCGCGGATCTCGGTCAGTGCCTGCCGGCCTACCGCCTCGATATCGGTGGCCTGCGCGAGCGCCGCGTCCAGATCGCGGGGTGCGAGCCGGCGGACCGCCTCGGCCTTGACGACCACCACGGACAGGGTGTGCCCCAGCAGGTCGTGCAGATCGCGGGAGAAGCGCAGCCGCTCCTTCTCGACGGCGCTGCGGGCCAGTTCCTGGCGGGTGGTGTTCAGCTCCTGGATGGTGTCGAAGAGACTCAGGACCGTGGCCGTCACCATGCCGGACAGGAAGGTGCCGTAGCCGATGCCGAACGCGCCCCACGGGTCGTCGTCGTGCCAGCCGGTCAGATAGCCGGCCGCCCCGCTGAGCGTGATCAGCCAGAGCGCGAGCTTCTTGCCGCGCAGCGCACGGACCGTACCGGAGGCCAGCGACAGCAGCGGGAAGAACAGGAACCAGTTGCCGCCGAACCCGAGCGCGACGGCGAAGGTGACGGCGGTCAGCATCCCCAGGGCGTACAAGGGACGGCGGGAGTCCCGCAGCCGCGGGTTGAAGGAGGTCCAGATCACGCTGATGTAGAGGGAGTTGAAGACGAGCAGCCCGAGACCGGCCAGCCAGGGGTTGCCCGACTTCCCCTGGATGATGTTGGAGAAGGCACCCAGGCCCATCAGCAGCCAGGGCAGGAAGGCGTACTTGCCCGGCCCCTGCCCCGGCTTCCTGCCCCGCCGTCCGGGCCGGCACGACTCGGTGCCGTCCGCGCCGCCGGGGCTCTTCCCGCCCGCGGTCCGTTGTTCCGTGTGCTGCACTGTCGCTTCCCAGGTCTGCGCCATCGCCGGTCACACCGTGCGTGCGGCCCGCCGGTACGCGTACACCGCGTATCCGCCGAAGAGTGCCAGCCAGACGGCCAGCACCGCTACCGATGCCAGGTCCGGTGCGCTGCCGTGGGTGACGCTCCGGCCGAGCTCCGCGAAGCGGTTGCCGGGCGTCCACCCGGACAGCGAGCGGAGCCAGTCGGGGAACAGCACGGGCGGGAACCACAGTCCGCCGATGATCGACAGCAGCAGCACACAGCCCGTGTTGACCACGCCGGTGGACTGCGCGGACAGGCGGTAGCCGTTGCCGAGACCGAGCAGCG
Source organism: Streptomyces sp. NPDC029466 (assembly GCF_055574515.1). Taxonomy (NCBI): domain Bacteria; kingdom Bacillati; phylum Actinomycetota; class Actinomycetes; order Kitasatosporales; family Streptomycetaceae; genus Streptomyces; species Streptomyces sp. NPDC029466. The sequence continues at coordinate 115,453 of NZ_JBVHZH010000001.1, read as the reverse complement.
TGAAGGGCATGGTGCCGATCCACAGCAGCCCGGCCAGCGCGGCCCACTGCCAGGCCGGCATCCGGACGCCGTTGACCATGGCGCCCACCAGCAGTACGGCGGCGAGGGCCGGCAGTACCGTCACCGAGCCGGTCAGCCCGCGGCCCACCACCACCCGGAGGGGGCTCAGCGGGGTGATGCGCAACTGGCGCAGCCAGCCCAGCTGCTTGTCCTCGGCGACGCCGGTGCCCGTGCCGACCGCCGCACCCAGCGCGCCGTACGCGGCCATGCCGACCATCGAGGCGATCTTCCACTCCCGGTCGGCGCCGCCCGGACCCACACCGATGTTGGTCATCAGCACATACATCAGCACCGGCATCCCGATACCGAAGATGACGAAGCCCCGGTCCCGGAGGGTGCGGCGGACTTCGAGGCGGAGGTAGTCGAGCATCACGCGCGCTCCTTCACGGGCCGGGCGCCGGCGGTGTGTGCCGGGGCGCCGGGGGTGGCTTCGGCGGCGGTGAGCGCGAGGAACGCGTCCTCCAGGCTGGCGGGGGTGACCTGTAGTCCGCGGACGAGCCCGAGCCCGGCGAGCGCCAGGACCGTGGCGTCGGAGTCCGCCGTCCGCAGCCGCGCGCGGTCGCCGCGCACCTCCACGGCGCTCACGCCGGGCAGCCCGGCCAACGGCCCGGTGGCGGCGCCCGCGAGGTCGAAGGAGACCTGCGAGCTGCCGGCCCGCCGCTTTATCGCGTCGCCGCTGCCGTCGGCGACCACCCGGCCGCGGTCGATCACCACGATCCGGTCGGCGTGCTCGTCGGCCTCCTCCAGATAGTGGGTGGAGAACAGGACGGTGTGGCCGCGGCGGGCATAGGCCCGCATCGAGCGCCAGAAGGCGCGGCGCGCCTCCACGTCCAGCGCCGCGGTTGGCTCGTCGAGCACCAGCAGTTCGGGGTTTCCGGCCAGCGCCACCGCGAAGCGGACCCGCTGGGCCTGCCCTCCGGACAGCCGGTCCACCCGCCGTCCGCCGAACTCGTCGAGGCCCGCCAGCTCCAGGGCCTCGGTGACGTCCATGGGGTGCGGGTAGGTGGCGGCGACGAAGGTGATCAGTTCGCGGACCGTGACCCGCGGGATGGCCTTGCCGTCCTGAAGCATGGCGCCCACCCGGCCCGCCAGCACCGCCGACTCCGGTGGGCCGCCGAACAGTTGGACCGTACCCGTGCTGGGCGGCAGCAGCCCCAGCAGCATATGGAGGGTGGTGGACTTCCCCGCGCCGTTGCGCCCCAGCAGCGCCACCGTCCCGCCCGCCGCGATCTCCAGGTCCAGTCCGTCCACGGCCCGCACCGCGCCATAACTCCGGGTCACCCCGGAGAATCCCACCGCTGCGGCCCCACGCGCCCTTTCCGCCGTGCTGCCGGGCCTTGTCGTCACTGCCATGCTCACCCCGCCTCTCGTCCTGCTTGTCTTCGACGTTACGGAGCGTGATCGGCTCGCGGTAGAGGCGAATGTGGATGAACTCCTCTGACAAATGTCACGGTTCCGCGCACCGAAGGTGGGGATCGGCGCGACGGAGGTGAGGGGCGGTACCACGTACGGGCCGGTCCGGGCGGCGTGGGCCGGCGTGAGAGGTGCGCGCGGCGCCAGGCGGGAGCCCGAGGCGCCAGGGAGGTCTCCGCCGTCCGCGGGGACCGTTTCTGACAAGCCGTCAGGGGGCTTCCGGGTGCCGGACGGATCGGCTATACATGAGAACCATCGGCTAGAACGCGTTCTAGAAGTGTGCCCTGTGCGCTGTCGGAGCGCGGCCGCGCCGACCAGATACGACCCCGGCACGGTCGACGGTGCGGACGGCCGGGCCGGGGTCTTCCCCTCGTGGTGAAGGAGCAAGCAGCCCCATGCCCATCGACGCCGCCAAGGCCACCTCCGCCGAGCCGCGGACCACCGAACTCGCCTGGGACCACAAGGACGTCCAGCTCTACCACCTCGGCATCGGCGCCGGTGCGGCCACTCCGGAGAAAGCGCACCCCGCTACCGACCCGGACGAACTGCGCTACACCCTGGAGAGCGCGCTGCACGTCCTGCCCAGCTTCGCCACCGTCGCGGGCGGCGGAATGGCGCTCGCCGGCGGGCTCTCCGCACCCGGCATCGAGGTCGACCTCGCCGCGGTCCTGCACGGCGGCCAGACCGTCACCGTGCACCGCGCCCTCCCGGTGAGCGGCCGGGCCACGCAGACCTCATCGGTCCCCGCCGTGTACGACAAGGGCAAGGCCGCCGTCATCGTGCTGCGCTCCGAAGTGGCCGACGACGAGGGCCCCCTGTGGACCTGCGACACCCAGATCTTCGTCCGCGGCGAGGGGGGCTTCGGCGGCGAACGCGGCCCCTCCGCCCGCCTCGAACTCCCCGACCGCGCCCCCGATCTGACCACCGAACGCGCCATCCGCCCCGACCAGGCGCTGCTCTACCGCCTCTCCGGCGACTGGAACCCGCTGCACGCCGACCCCGAGTTCGCCCAGCTCGCCGGCTTCGACCGGCCGATCCTGCACGGGCTGTGCACCTATGGGGTCACGCTCAAGGCCGTCGTCGACACGGTGCTCGGCGGCGAGGTCGCACGGGTGCGGTCCTACACGACCCGCTTCGCCGGTGTGGTCTTCCCCGGGGAGACGCTGCGCATCCGTCAGTGGCAGGAGCCCGGCCGGGTCCTGGTGTCGGTCACCGCGGCCGACCGGGAGGAGGCGCCGGTGCTGGCTGACACCGTGGTGGAGCACAGCTGATCCGTCAGGCACGCCCCAGCCGGTCCGGACCGGGCCCGGACCGGCCGTCCGTACGAGAGGAGCCGTGACATGCGCGCAGCCGTACAGCACGAGACAGGGCAGGACAAGCTCGAAGTCCTCGACGACATCGAGGCGGTGGGCTTTGGCCCCGGCAAGGTCAAGATCCGCATCCGGGCGACCGGGCTGTGCCACTCCGACCTCTCGGCGATGAACGGGGTCCTGCCGCAGCCCGCGCCCTTCGTCCCCGGTCACGAGGGCGCCGGCGAGATCCTCGACGTGGGCGACGGCGTCACCGGACTCGCCCGGGGGGACCGTGTCCTGATGTGCTGGCTGCCCGCCTGCGGCAGCTGTCCGTCCTGCCGGCGCGGCCAGACCCATCTGTGCCTGGCCGGGTTCATGAACGCCGGGACGCCCAACTTCCGGCGCCCCGGCGGGGATGTCTTCGGCTTCGCGGGTACCGGCACCTTTGCCGAGGAGGTCGTGGTGGCCGCCAACTGCGCGGTCCCGATCCCGGACGACGTCCCGTACGAGATCGCCGCGCTGATCGGCTGCGGTGTCACCACCGGGCTGGGCGCGGCCCTCAATACCGCCCGGGTGGAAGCGGCTTCCTCCGTGGCGGTCATCGGCTGCGGGGGCGTCGGCATCTCCGTCATCCAGGGGGCGAGGGCCTGCGGCGCGGCCCAGATCATCGCCGTCGACCCGGTGCCCGCCCGACGGGAGGCCGCGCTGCGCTTCGGCGCGACCGAGGCCGTCGCCCCGGAGGAGTTCGCCGACGCCAAGGCCCGGATCACCGCGGGGGAGGGCTTCGACTACGTCTTCGAGGTGGTCGGCAAGTCCGCCACCGCCCGCACCGCCTACGAGATGACCCGGCGCGGCGGCACCCTGTGCGTGGTCGGCGCGGGCGCCATGGACGACACCTTCCAGGTCAATATGTTCGAGCTGTTCTTCGACGAGAAGCGGATCCTGCCGTCCCTGTACGGCGGCGCGGATGTGCTGCGCTCCTACGAGCGGGCCATCGCCCTGTGGCGGGCCGGCCGGATCGACCTGGAAGGGCTGATCACCCATCGCGTCCAGCTCACCGAGATCAATGACGCACTCGACCAGATGCGCTCCGGCACCGCCCTGCGCACCTGTATAGAGCTCTGACGTCCACCGTTCACCCCTCGCAGCGCACCGCACCGCACCGCGTGCCGCGACCACTGGAGAGGACAGGAATGGCACAGCCACTGGAGGGCCTGACCGCGATCGTCACCGGTGCCGGGCGCGGTCTGGGCCGCGCCGAGGCCCTCGAACTCGCCCGTCTCGGCGCCCGCGTCGTGGTCAACGACTACGGGCAGCCGGGCCGCGACGGTTCCGGTGAGGCGTCCTCGGCGCCCGCCGAGGACGTCGTCGCCGAGGTCCGCGCGGCGGGCGGCACCGCCGTCGCCCACCTCGGTGATGTCGCCGACCACGCCCAGGCCCGCGCACTCGTGCGGCTGGCGGTCGACACCTACGGGCAGCTCGACATCCTGGTCAACAACGCGGGCATTCTGCGCGACCGGATGGTGTTCTCGATGACCGAGGACGAGTGGGACGCGGTCATCCGCGTCCACCTCAAGGGCCACTTCAACACCACCCACTTCGCCGCGGCGCACTGGCGCGAGCGTGCCAAGGCGGCCGGCGGCCCGGTCCACGGCCGGATCATCAACACCTCCTCCGAGGCGTTCCTCGCGGGCTCGGCGGGCCAGCCCAACTACGCCGCGGCCAAGGGCGGCATCGTCGGCCTGACGACCTCCACGGCGCTGGCACTCGGCAAATACGGGGTGACCGCCAACGCGATCTGCCCGCGCGCCCGCACCCGTATGACCGAGGATGTCTTCGCCGGCTTCCAGGAGCCCGAGGACGGCGCCCTCGACCCGCTCGCGCCCGAACATGTCGCACCGCTCGTCGGCTATCTCGCCTCCCCGGCCGCGGCACGGGTCAACGGCCAGCTGCTGGTCGTCCACGGCGGCATGGTCGCCATCGCCGAACGTCCGCGGATCGCCGCCAAGTTCGACACCGCGAAGGACGTCTTCAGCTACGCGGAGCTCGATGACCTGCTGACGCCGTATTACGCACAGCGCCCGCCGGACGAGACCTTCGCGGCGGCCGAGGTGCTGGGCCTCAAACGCGGCTGACCGAGGCTGAACGAGACGGAGTACGCACCACGGCCGTGGCCACCGCCCGCTGTCCAGCGAGGCGGCGGTCACGGCCGTGGTGCGGTCCGCCGGTCCGGGCGTGCCGGACCGGCGCTATGCGTCCTGCGTCTGCTTGTCCCGGCGGTGCCGGCCATGAGGGGTGGAGCCGGACTCCTCCGCGGCGGCCGGGCCACGGTGCCTGCCGGAGCTTGCGGCCTCGGCGGCCTGGGCGGATGCCTCCTGCGGGCGCGCCTGGGTCGTGTCGGTTCGGGCTTCGGACATGAAAAGAGTCACTCCGTCAGTTCGCTTACAGCTGTACGCGTCGGGACCTCGCCCGACGACCGCCACGGCTGCTCCCGAGCGGCACTGCCGGTGGCCGGTCAACCGGCTGCGCAGCCCCCGCCCGAAATTCTAACGGGGCCGGAAATCGCGCTCCACCGGGTCTGCCGGGCCGCCAGAGGTGCCTCTTGCAAGGGAACTGGCCTGCATGTTTGGGGATGTCCGGGGGTGCGCGCCGGTTCCGCGTCCGTGGCCTGAAGTTGTGCAGATGCTGTGGAGCGGGTGTCCGCATCCGCCGCATCCGGGACAATCTCCGCGCCGCTCCGGACGCCGGCCCCGGAGGGTGACGCCGCCATCGGCTCCACGGCCCCCACCGGCTCCACGTCTTCCTGCGGCTCCATCGCTGCCTCCGGCCGCACGGCCCTCGCCGGCCTCACTGCCTCCTCCGGTTCCATGGGCTCCACCGGGCGTGACGGTTCCACCGGTGGTGTCACGGGTGCCACAGGTGCCACCGGCCGTGCCCTCCCCGTCCGCCCCGCCGTCCATGTCGGCGCCACCTGCCGCACCGGCCCCATGGGCCCCATGGGCCGCCCCGCCTCCCCAGGCCGCACCGGCTCCACCGACCCGCTCCGCTCCACCGGCTCCACACCCACGGCCATCCGCGCCACCCCGCACGGCTCCGTCCGCGTCGCGTACGGCAGCCGCAGTTCGCCGTCCGCTGTCCACAGGCCGGTCCCCGGCAGCCAGCCCTCCGGTGCCGGGTACTGCCGCAACTGCCGCCCCGAGGGCCGCCAGACGCCCAGCCAGGTGCCGTTCGGCCCGGCCATCCGGAAGGCCACCGCACAGCTCTCCGGCGCCAGCATCTGCCCCGGTTGCACCGCGAATGGTGCGGCCGTCCCCTGCGTGGGCCGCAGGCACTCCGGGAAGCGCACCGGCAGGCTGCTGCCCAGTACGCCCCAGCCCAGCCGGTCGTGCCCCGGGGCGTCCGAGTGCACGAGCAGCAGCCCGCTGTCCGGATCGGCCAGCAGCAGCCGGTCGTTGCTCTCCTCGGTGATCTGGAGCAGCAGACCGGTTTCGCCGCCCCGTTCCAGATCGGTCACCACGGTCTTGGTACGGCCGTCCAACTCCCGGTCCAGCGCCAGCAGTCGGCCGACGCGGTCCAGCCACACGCCGCCCGTGCAGCGTCCCGGGATCCGGGTGACCGGCTCGGGCCCGTTCGCGCCGCCGTGCACCCGCCACAGCGTGGTGTGCTCAGCCCCGGGGGCGAGGGCGTAGGCGAGGGTCCCGCCGGGGGCGGGCGGCAGCAGGGTCAGCCGGGGGGCTGCCACGGCGCCCAGCAGGAGCTCGCCGGTGCCGGGGCCCGTCGGGTAGAGCAGCGAGACGGCGAAGCGGTCGGCGACCCGGCGCAGGATCAGCACCCGCCCGTCCGTGAGCGGCAGCAGGGCGCTGTCCGGCTCCTCGGGCTGGGTGCCCTGCAGCGGCACGGCGTACGGCTCGGGGCCGCTCAGCGTCCAGCGCTCCGGAAACCAGCTTCCGGCCGCGTCGTCGTGCCGGGCGAGCCGGGCGGCGTACGAGCCGTCGGCGGCGATCGTCAGGCGCCCGGCGAGCGGGCCGGCCGGCGCCATGGTGTCCTCAGTGGCACAGATCGTCATCGAGTGGTCACCTCCAGTCGGCAACCGAAGCTAGTTTTCGTACTCCCGGCCGAACGCTGCAAGTTGTGGTACTTCACGCATAAGGGTGGCAGTTGTCCGGTTCGCCGGTGCCGGACGGCGTGGCTGTGCTCCGGCTTCCCGCCCCGGGCCGGTGCGGGGCGGGCGCGGACCGTGCGTTCCCCCGTTCCCCTAAGGGGAAGGTGGTGGGGGAACAGGGGTGGAGGACCGGACGCCATGTCACGGCCGGGAGGTAACCTTCCATCCGTGCCCGTACTGTCTGAAGTCCTCACCGCGCTCGACGCCCTCTGGCCCCCCGAGCGGGCCGAAGGGTGGGACGCCGTCGGCACGGTCTGCGGAGACCCCGGCGCGGAGGTCCGCCGCGTCCTGTTCGCCGTCGACCCGGTCCAGGAGATCGTCGACGAGGCGGTGACGCTCGGCGCCGACCTCCTCGTCACCCACCATCCGCTCTATCTGCGCGGTACGACGACGGTCGCGGCCTCCACCTTCAAGGGCAAGGTCGTGCACACCCTCATCAAGCACGACATCGCCCTGCATGTCGCGCACACCAACGCCGACACCGCCGACCCCGGTGTCTCCGACGCCCTGGCCGGCGCCCTGGACCTGCGCATCGTCGGCACCCTCGTCCCGGACCCGAGCGATCCGGCGGGCCGCCGGGGCCTGGGCCGGATCTGCGAGCTGCCGCATCCGATGACGCTGGCCGAGCTCGCCGCGCACGCCGCCGAGCGGCTGCCCGCCACCGCGCAGGGCATCCGGGCGGCCGGCGACCCGGACCGCGAGATCCGGACCCTCGCCGTCTCCGGCGGCTCGGGCGACAGCCTCTTCGAGGACGTACGGGCGGCCGGTGTGGATGCGTTCCTCACCGCCGACCTGCGTCACCACCCGGCCTCCGAGGCCACCCAGAAGAGCCCGCTGGCGCTGCTCGACGCCGCCCACTGGGCCACCGAATGGCCGTGGTGCGAGCAGGCCGCGGCCCAGCTCGACGCGGTCTCCGACCGGCATGACTGGGGCCTGCGCACGCATGTCTCCCGTACGGTCACCGACCCCTGGACCGCCCACGCGGCGTCCACCCGATTCGTCACCCCGACGCACACCACAGGAGCCCCACGCTGAACGCCGCGCCCGCCGACCAGATCCGCCTCCTCGACGTCCAGGCCCTGGACGTGAGGCTCACCCAGCTCGCCCACCGGCGCAACAACCTCCCCGAGCTGGCCGAGCTCCAGACCCTGGAGGCCGACCTCATCCAGCAGCGCGACCTGCTCGTCGCCGCGCAGACCGAGGAGAGCGACACCAGCCGCGAGCAGACCAAGGCCGAGCAGGACGTGGACCAGGTGCGCCAGCGCGCCGCCCGCGACCAGAAGCGCCTGGACTCCGGTGCCGTCACCTCCCCCAAGGACCTGGAGAACCTCCAGCGCGAACTGGCCTCGCTGGCCAAGCGCCAGGGCGACCTGGAGGACGTCGTCCTGGAGGTCATGGAGCGCCGGGAGGCCGCCCAGGAGCGGGTCACCGAGCTCACCGCCCGGGTCGAGGCCATCCAGGCCAAGGTCGACGACGCCACCACCCGCCGGGACGCGGCGCACTCCGAGATCGACGCCGAGCGCGCGACGGTCTCCAAGGAGCGCGAGCTGACCGTCGCCGACATCCCGGCCGATCTGCTCAAGCTCTACGACAAGATCCGCGCGAAGGAGGGCGGCGTCGGTGCTGCCCGCCTCTACCAGCGCCGCTGCGAGGGCTGCCGGCTGGAGCTGAACATCACCGAGGTCAACGACGTGCGCGCGGCCGCCGCCGACGCCGTCCTGCGCTGCGAGAACTGCACCCGCATCCTCGTCCGCACGCCCGACTCGGGTCTGTAGGCCGTGGCACGCACGCTGATCGTCGAGGCGGACGGTGGCTCCCGGGGCAACCCGGGGCCGGCCGGCTACGGAGCGGTCGTCCTCGACCCGGAGACCGGCGAGGCGCTGGCCGAGGCCGCCGAGTTCATCGGCACCGCGACCAACAACGTCGCCGAGTACAAGGGGCTGGTGGCCGGTCTGCGGGCGGCGCACGCCCTCGATCCACAGGCGTGCGTCCAGGTGCGGATGGACTCCAAGCTCGTCGTCGAGCAGATGTCCGGGCGCTGGCAGATCAAGCACCCGGACATGAAGCCACTGGCCGCCGAGGCCCGGTCGGTCTTCCCGCCCGACCGGGTGACGTACGAGTGGATCCCCCGCGCGCAGAACAAGCACGCCGACCGACTCGCCAACGAGGCGATGGACGCCGGCAAGATAGGCAAGCAGTGGGAGCCGGGCAACTCCAGGGCAGCGCTCGCCACCGCCGCCGTGCCCGCCCGCAGTGCCGCCGCCCGCGCCGCCGACGAGGCCGCCGCCTCGGCGGAGGCGGCGGACGCGGCCCCCAGTGCCCCGGCGGCCGGCTGGGGCGCCCCCGATCTCGGTCCGCCCGCGACCTTCGTCCTGCTGCGGCACGGCGAGACCGCGCTGACGCCCGAGAAGCGGTTCTCCGGCAGCGGCGGCACCGACCCCGAGCTCTCCGCCGCCGGCCGCCGGCAGGCCGAGGCGACCGCCACCGCGCTCGCCGCCCGGGGCTCGATCCAGGCCGTCGTCAGCTCCCCGCTGCGGCGCTGCCGGGAGACCGCCCAGGCGGTCGCGGCCCGGCTCGGCCTGGAGGTCCGTATCGAGGAGGGCCTGCGCGAGACCGACTTCGGGGCCTGGGAGGGGCTGACCTTCGCCGAGGTGCGCGAGCGCTTCCCCGAGGACCTCGACGCCTGGCTCGGCTCCGCGAGGGTGGCGCCCACCGGAGGCGGCGAGTCCTTCGCATCGGTCGCCCGCAGGGTCGCCGTCGCCCGGGACAAGCTCCTGGCCCGGTACGCGGGCAAGACGGTGCTGCTGGTCACGCATGTGACACCGGTCAAGATGCTGGTCCGGCTGGCGCTGGGCGCCCCGCCGGAGTCGCTGTTCCGGATGGAGCTCTCCGCGGCATCGCTGTCCGCGGTGGCGTACTTCTCCGACGGCAACGCCTCGGTACGGCTGCTGAACGACACCTCCCACCTGCGGTAGCGGGGGCAGCCCCGTAGGTCACCAGGTACCCGCCGTACGCGCACGGGCCCGGCACCCCGGACGACCGGGGCGCCGGGCCCGTGCCCGTCCATAGCCCGTACATACCGCCGTCAGGCCGCCAACGCCGCCGCCTCCTGGGCGAGTTGGCGCACCCGGTCCCAGTCCTTCGCGGCCAGCGCGTCGGCCGGCAGCATCCAGGTGCCGCCGACGCAGCCGACGTTGGGCAGCGCCAGATAGGACGGCGCCGACTCCCGGCCGATCCCGCCGGTCGGGCAGAAGCGGGCCTGGGGGAGGGGCGAGACCAGCGAGTGCAGATACGGTGTGCCGCCCGCCGCCTCCGCCGGGAAGAACTTCATCTCGGTGACGCCCTCGTCCAGCAGCGTCACCACCTCCGAGGCCGTCGAGACACCCGGCAGGAACGGCACCCCGGAGTCCTTCAGCGCGCCCAGCAGCCGCGGCGACCAGCCGGGGCTCACCAGAAAGCGGGCGCCGGCCACCAGGGCGGCCGCCACCTGCCCGGGGGTGAGCAGGGTGCCCGCGCCGATCACCGCCTCGGGGACCTCCTCGGCGACGGCCCGGATCCCGTCGAGCGCCGCGGGCGTCCGCAGCGTCACCTCGATCGCGGGCAGCCCGCCGGCGACGAGCGCACGGGCCAGCGGTACCGCGTCGGCGGCGTCATGCAGCACGACGACCGGGATGACGGGGGCGAGCCCGAGGACGGAGGGGCCGGAGGGCGCGGGGGAGGGGGCGGCGCTGGTCACGTCGCTCATGGTGCGCCGGGTTGTCCACTCTCCGCAACGAGTGTTGCACATGCTGCAACGAGTGGGGGTGTGGGCGTGGTCAGGCTCGCGAGGCCATGCCCCCGCGCGAGGCCGTGGCCCCCGGAAGGCCCCCGCCCTGCCCGTCTACAGCTCCGTGACGATCACATCGACGGCCCACGCCTTGCCGCTCTTCGCGGGGGCCTGCGCCTCCACCGCGTAACCCAGCTCGCGCAGCGCCGCCACCAGCTCCGCCGGGCCCGCAGGGTCGAGTCCCGCCGACAGCAGATCCCGTACCAGCCGCCCCTTCGTCGCCTTGTTGAAGTGGCTGACCACCGTCCGCTTCTCCACACCGGCCACGATCTTCGACTGGAGCACCCGCACCGTCGCGGTCCGCTCGGCCACCTCGCCCTTGGGCTTCCACGCCGTCGCATACGCCGCGGACCGCAGGTCGAGCACCAGCCCCTCCCCGGCGGCCGCCGGCAGCACCTCGGCCATCGGCGCCCGCCAGTACGCGCCCAGCGCACCGAGGCCCGGCAGCTTCACGCCCATCGAGCAGCGGTACGACGGAATCCGGTCGCCGATCCGTACCGCGCCCCACAGCCCCGAGAACACCAGCAGTGACCGCTCGGCCCGCTTCCGCGCCGCCGCGTCCAGCGACGCCAGACCGAGCGCGTCGTAGAGCACCCCGGTGTAGATCTCCCCGGCCGGCCGGGTCCCCGCCGTCCGCAGCCCCGCGTTCTTGGCGATCTCGCCCTTGAGGCCGTCGCTGAGCCCGAGCACCTCCTGGGCCTTGGTCTCGTCCGCCGCGCACAGCTCGACGAGCTCGGCCAGCACCGTCTCGCGCGCCGCGGTCAGCCCCGGCAGCGACAGCGCCCCGGTGTCCAGCGGCGCCCCGGCCTCCGCGGAGGCCTTCCCTTCGGACGGCGGCAACAGCACGAGCACGGTGGTTCTCCTTCACGGCGGGTACGGGCGGGGGTGCGGCCCCGGAAAAGCGTAGGGCCTGCGGCGGGCGGGCGAGGACCGCGCCGGGCGCCCGGGACCGGGGCGGAACGCGCACGGCGCGCCGGGAGCCGCCGCCCGCCATACGCTCGGTGTCATGCCCCGTCTCCATATGCATGTGACCGACGCAGCCGAGGCCCCGCTGCGTGTCGCGCTGCATGAGCTGCGCGGCAGGCTGGAGATCCCGGACCACTTCCCGCCCACGGCACAGGCCGAGGCGGAGAGCGCGGCCCGCGCCCCGCGGATCCCGGCCGCCGACGGCGCCGTGGCGACCGAGCACACCCTGGAGGACGCCACCGACCTCCCCCTCTTCACCCTCGACCCGCCCGGCACCCTCGACCTCGACCAGGCGATGTTCCTGTCCCGCCGCCCGGCGCCGCCCGGATCGAAGGCCGGAGGCGGCTACCGCGTCCACTACGCCATCGCCGATGCCGCCTCCTTCGTGACCCCGGGCGGGGCCCTGGACGCCGAGGCGCACCACCGCGTGACCACCCTCTACTTCCCCGACGAGCGCGTCCCGCTGCATCCGTACGTGCTGAGCGAGGGCGCCGCCAGCCTGCTGCCCGACCGGGACCGCCCGGCCGTCCTGTGGCAGCTCGACCTCGACGCGGACGGCGCCCTGACCGGCACCTCCGTCCGCCGCGCGCTGGTCCGCTCGCGCGCCAGACTGGACTACGCGGGCGTCCAGCGGATCCTCGACGACGGGACGGCCGAGGAACCCCTCGCCCTGCTGCGCGAGATCGGCCAGCTGCGGGAGGAGCGGGAGGTCGCCCGGGGTGCGATATCCCTGAACGTCCCCGAGCAGGAGATCGTCGAGCACGACGGCCGCTACACCCTCGAATACCGCGCCCCGCTCCCGGCCTACGCCTGGAACGCGCAGATCTCCCTGCTGACCGGTATCGCCGCGGCCGAGCTGATGCTGGCCTCCGGCACCGGCATCCTCCGTACGCTGCCCACCGCGCCGGACGGCTCGGTCGCCCGGCTCCGGCTGACCGCCCGCGCGCTCGGCGTCGACTGGCCCCATCACACCTCGTACGCGGCGCTGATCCGCACCCTCGACCCGCGCCGCGCCACGCACGCCGCGTTCCTCCAGGAGTGCACCGCCCTGCTGCGCGGCGCCGGCTACACCGTCTTCGACGGCACCGCGCCCGCCGCCTCCGAGGCCCTGCACGCCGCCGTCGCGGCCCCGTACGCGCATGCCACCGCACCGCTGCGGCGGCTGGTCGACCGCTACACCTCCGAGCTGTGCCTGGCGGCCTCGGCCGGCGCGGCACCGCCCGACTGGGTCCGCACCGCGCTGCCCGCGCTGCCCCGGGAGATGGAGCTGGGCACCCAGCGCGCCAACCAGGTGGAACGGGCCTGTGTCGACCTCGTCGAGGCGGCGCTGCTGCGCGACCGGGTCGGCGAGATCTTCGAGGCCCTGGTCGTCGAGATCCAGGAGCAGGACCCCACCCACGGCACCGTCCACCTCTACGACCCAGCCGTCATCGGCACCGTCGAGACCGCCCCCGAAGGCCCCGCCCTCCCCCTCGGCCACCGCATCCCGGTCCGCCTCGCCGAGGCCGAACCGGGGCATCATCCGGTCCGCTTCACGCCTGCTTGAGGGGAGCCGCGGCTGCCTCGGGCGTCCCGGCGGCCTCCGGCGCCCTGCCCGGCTCAGGCGTCCCGCCCGCTTCCGGCGTCCCGCCCGAACCTCGCGCCCCCGCCGCCTCCAGCGCCCCGGCCCGCGCCGCCATCCCTTCCCGTACGGCCGTCACCGCCGCCCGTGCGTCATCGGCGTGGAACCGCACCGTACGGACCGTTTCCCGCCGCCCCAACAGCCGGACGGCCACCACCGGTTCGGACAGTTCGACGGTGACCGAGGTCTGCCCGGCGACCGCCAGCTCGGCCACCTCGCCGCCGTCCTTCTGCTGCTCCCGCACGAACCGGAGGTCGTAGCGCACTGAGGCGATCCGCTCCAGCGGTATCCGTATTTCCCGGCGCGGGCCGTCCCGCAGCCGCAGCTCCGCCGCCCCCAGCACATGCGGCCGGGTGACCGCCGCGGCCTGGAACCCCAGCACCGCCAGCACGGTGTACACATCGACGAACAGCATCACCTCGTGCACCACCGCCTGGCCGGCGAGCAGCGCCCCGAGCCCGACCGTCTCCACCACACAGACGAAGGTCAGCCCGTAGACGAGCGCCGCCTGCGCCCCCGCATACCCCAGGGCCCGCTCACCCGGCGCCACCCCGATCCGCCGCCGGGCCGGCCAGCACCCCAGGCTCATCAGCCACCGTCCCTCATGGGCGGCCAGCCGGCGCAGTACGGTGCCCCGGCTCATCGCGCACGCTCCGCCACCAGCTGGATCGCCCGGCGTACGGCACGGGCCTGCGCGGGCGCGAAGTGCGCGTAGTACGCCGCCAGGAAGCCGCCGTCCGTCTCCGCGCCCGGCCCGGCCGCCCGTGCCCAGTCCTCCGCGCTGAGCTCCGCGATCATCGCGTCCGGAATGCAGTCGGCGAGCGCCCGCGCGGCCTCTTCCACCCGCGGATCGTCCGTCCCGGCGTCCACCAGCGCATCGAGCAGCCCGTACACCTCGTACGCCTGCTCCATCGCCCCCGGCGCCGCGGTCGCCTCCCCGAGCAGCTCCACCATCCGCTTCTTCCCCTCCTCGCCTTCCACCGATTCGAGCAGCGCCAGCACCTCCCGCTCCTTCGACGCCACGGCGGGCTCCGGGCCCGGCCGGGCGGCCGAGGTCCGCGCCATCTCCGCGAAGAGCGCCGCCAGTTCGTCCGACACGGGCCCCTCGGCGGGCAGCCCGCCATGCTCCGCCGCCTGCCGCCGCACGGCGGCCAGTCGGGCCCGCCGCCCCCGGAGCTCCTCCTCCTGGCGGGCCAGATCCGCGTCCAGCTCGTCCAGCACCTCGTGCAGCTCGCGCCCGGCGTCGTCGGCGAGGACATCCCGCACCTCGTCCAGCCCGAGCCCCAGCTCGGTCAGCCGCCGCACCCGCGCGAGCGCGACCGCGTCCCGCAGCCCGTAGTCCCGGTACCCGTTGGCCCGGCGCTCCGGCTCGGGCAGCAGCCCGAGATGGTGGTAGTGGCGCACGGCACGGGTGCTGATCCCGATCAGACCTGCAAGCTCACCGATTCTCATGCGCTCAGTAGAAACGTTGCCGCTGCGACAAGGTCAAGCACGAACTGCCCCGGCAGCGGGCCTGGCAGGGACGGGTGCCCCCTGTGGGTAGCATGGTCGGCACGGCGGACGAGCCGGCCGGACGGCCGCGTGGGGATCTCACGATCCTCCCGAGGAACGTCCGGGCTCCACAGGGCAGGGTGGTGGGTAACGCCCACCCGGGGTGACCCGCGGGACAGTGCCACAGAAAGCAAACCGCCGGAGGCTTCGGCCTCCGGTAAGGGTGAAACGGTGGTGTAAGAGACCACCAGCCTCCGAGGTGACTCGGAGGGCTCGGTAAACCCCACCCGGAGCAAGGTCAAGAGGGGGCATCGGCTGATGCCCCTGCGCGGACGACCGAGGGCTGCCCGCCCGAGTCCGCGGGTAGACCGCACGAGGCTGCCGGCAACGACAGCCCTAGATGGATGGCCGTCTCCCCCCGGCCCGCAAGGACCGGGGGCGACAGAACCCGGCGTACAGGCCGACTCGTCCGCCCCATCCTCACCCCTGGTGTTTCGGTTTCCGAAACACTAACCTCGCGTGCTAATTCGGAAATCGAAGCGCTTGCGGGGAAGGACACCATGACGGCTTCAACGACCCCTGTGTGCCGGCAGCTGGGCATCGAGGTTCCCCTGGTGCAGGCGCCCATCGGCTCCGCGGCCACCCCGGAGCTGGCGGCCGCGGTGGCGGAGGCCGGCGGGCTGGGCACTCTCTCGCTGACGTGGGTGAGCGCGTCCGAGGCGGTGCGCCGGATCCGGCAGGTCCGGCGGCTGACCCCCAGGCCCTTCGCCGTGAACCTGGTACTGGACTTCCCCGTCGAGGAGCTCGTAGAGGTCTGCCTGGCGGAGAACGTGCCCGTCATCTCGACGTTCTGGGGTGATCCCTCGGCTGTCTCCGCACGCGTGCGTCCGGCCGGCGCCGTCCACCTGCACACCGTCGGTTCCGTCGCCGAGGCCGAACGTGCCGTTGCCGCGGGCGTCGATGTGATCGTGGCCCAGGGGTGTGAAGCAGGCGGCCATGTGCGCGGGGAGGTCAGCACGATGGCGCTGGTGCCGGCGGTCGTGGACGCGGTGCACCCGGTGCCCGTCATCGCGGCGGGCGGTATCGCCGACGGGCGCGGCCTGGCCGCCGTACTTGCGCTGGGCGCCCAGGCCGGATGGCTGGGCACCCGGTTCCTGACGGCGTGTGAGGCGGCCACGCACGAGGTCTACCGCCAGGCCGTGATCGGGGCGGCACCCCAAGACGCGGTGCACACCTGGTGCTTCGACGGCGGCTGGCCCGACGCCCCGCACCGGGCGCTGCGCAACTCCACGCTCAGCGCCTGGGAGGCCGCGGGCCGTCCCACCGCGCCGGACCGACCAGGAGAAGGCGCCGTGGTGGCCCGCAGCGCCGACGGACGGACCTGGTCGCGTTACCAGGACATGGTCCCGGTCCCCGACATGTCCGGCGATCTGGAGGCTCTTGCCCTCTACGCGGGCCAGAGCGCCGGCCTCGTCCATGACATCGCCCCGGCAGGCCACATCGTGGCGGACATCGCCGCTCGCGCCGCCGCCCTGATGGGACGGGCTCCGGCACCCTGACGCTCTCTGTCGCGGGACGCCTCACCCCGTGACGGGCGCCGGGAGGGGGCTGCCCCGACAACGCCCGGGCAGCCCCCGTCGTGCCTCAGGACGCCTGGGCCGTGTTGTAGAGGTTCTTGGCGTCGTCGCCGAAGTAGGGGCCGAACATGGTGTTGGGCCAGAACTGGTAGCCGAAGCTGTTTACCGAGGACTGGAGGCCGGTGCCGGTCTTCTCGTCGAAGGTGGTGAACCAGGGGCCGCCGCTGGAGCCGCCGGTCATGTTGCAGGACAGGCCGTGGTCCTGGGAGAACAGCGGGTCCTTGATGGTGGTGCCGCTGCAGTAGATGAGCTTGCTGCCGTCGTACGGGGCGGCGGCGGGGAAGCCGAAGGCGTACATCGGCTTGCTGTAGCCGGAGTTGAAGGACAGGCCCTGGCCGCCGACGACATCGGTGAGCTTCTTGCCGTCGAGCGGGGCGACCACCGCGGCGCCGACGTCGTAGTTGATGTCCTCGCTCGCCGTCCACTGGGGGGTGGCGAGCGTCTTGGAGGCCGGCCATTTGCCGTACGGGGCCTCGCCGTCGTGGTAGCCGGGGACGAAGACCCAGTTGGTGTGCCAGGCGCCCTGGAGCTTGACGCAGTGCCCGGCCGTGATCACGGTGCTCTTGTTGCCGCTGGTGACGGCGTCGCCGGAGCAGGAGGCGTTGCGGCCCTGGTAGGTGAAGAACACCCGGCCGGTGGTTTTGACGACTGCGCCGCCGCCGGTCCAGGGGCCGCCTGCCTGGGGGAGGGAACCGGGCAATGACCGGGCGGGGCGGGGGAGGGTGGGGGAGACCTTGAGCGGGGCGCTGCGCGGGACCGCGGCGGGGGCGGACCGCTTCGGGGGTGTGGCGAGGTCCAGGGGAGCGGCGGCGCGCATCCGGTCGGCGGTCCAGAAGGCGGCGGAGGTGGTCTGCGGAGTGGCGGTGCGGTGGCCGGGCTGCGGGGCGGCGCCGGCCTGACCGGTGGGGAGCAGGAGGGCGAGCAGCGTACCGGTGGCTGTCAGGGTGCCGAGGGCGGCCCGGGATCTGCCTGCGGGGCGCGGCGCCGGTATGCCGTGAACTGCCGGTATGCCGCGAGCGGTTCGTCTCACGCGTAACTCCTTCTGCGGGGGCCGCGTACGGCGGGCGTGCGCGGCCGCGGGGGGCGGGCCGCACGGGGGCGGCCCGGCAGACGAGAGGTGCGGATTCGAGGAAGCGCCTGTCTTCACACCCCGGCCGGTCGGCCCGGCCGGGTGCGAAGGCAGGCTCTCAGGGTGCCACCGGAAGGGGAAAGTGGGCAGGGGTCGTACGGGGATTCGATGGGCCGCCCTCCGGCCGCCCCTTACTCCCGTAGTTCCCTCAACCCCGGCCGATGTACGGCATGTTGGTGGCCATCACCGTCGCGAACTGCACGTTGGCCGTCAGGGGCAGTGCGGCCATGTGGACGACCGTGCGGGCGACATCCGTGGCGTCCATGACGGGCTCGACCGCCGTCCGGCCGTTCGCCTGGAGAATGCCGGTCTGCATGCGGCCGGTCATCTCGGTGGCCGCGTTGCCGATGTCGATCTGGCCGCAGGCGATGTGGTAGGGACGGCCGTCCAGGGAGAGCGACTTGGTCAGGCCGGTCATCGCGTGCTTGGTGGCGGTGTAGGCGATGGAGTGCGGGCGCGGGGTGTGTGCGGAGATCGAGCCGTTGTTGATGATCCGTCCGCCCTGGGGGTCCTGGGCCTTCATGGTGCGGAAGGCGGCCTGGGCGCAGAGGAAGGAACCGGTGAGGTTGACGTCGACGACCGCGCGCCAGTCGTCGTATTCCAGTTCCTCCAGCGGCACCGCGCGGCCGAAGGTGCCCGCGTTGTTGAAGAGCAGATCCAGCTGCCCGAAGCGCTCCTGGACGGCGGCGAACAGGGCGTCGACCTGCTCGGGACGGGTGACATCGGTCGGCATCGTCATGATCGCGGGGCCGTCGGGGCCCGCCGGGCCGGCCAGACGGGAGGTCTCGGCCAGTGCCTCCGCCCGCCGCCCGGCCAGCACCACCGTCCAGCCGGCGGCGATCAGCGCGAGGGCGACCGCCCGCCCGATGCCGGAGCCGGCGCCGGTCACCACGGCCACCTGCCGGGGGGCCGCCGCGTCCTGCCCTGCCTCCTGTACGGCCGGGGCCGTCTGTGTGCTCTGCCCGCCCCGCGAGGTCGGTGCCGGCAGGGTGGGCCGGGGCGCGGTCGCCGTACCGCCCACCTGCCCGGCCCGTGCCATCGGCGTCGTCCGTGCTGCTGGTGCCGCCTCTGTGTTCTCTGCCATGGCGGCAGCGTAAACGGCGTACGGGCGGCGGACGGGGCGCCGCCGCCGCGACTCAGCCGCCGGTGTGGAAGCGCCGCAGCACCGCCGTCTTCGTGGCGGTGAACTCCTCCTCGGTGAGGATGCCGTCGCGGTGCAGGTCGCCCAGTTCCCGCAGTCGGCGCAGCAGGGCGTCATGGTCCTCGGCGGGGGCAGCGGCGGATGCCGGGGGAGCGGCCGGGGCGAGCGGCGCGGCCGTGGGGAGCGGCGCGGCCGTGGGGAGGGGCGCGGCCGGGGCCGCCGGCAGGGCCTTGCCCGCACCGGCCGACGGATGCGGCAGCCGCGCCGCGACGGCGGCCGCCAGCAGCGCCGTGGTGCCGCTCTCCTTCTTGAAGCCCCACAGCTCGATGGAGTTGGGGTCGTGCTCCGGCTTGAGCCGCTCCGTCGCGCCGCGCGGCCGGAACCGGAGATAGCCGGACTCCAGACCGGCGGCGGCCCGCCACTCCACCGCCTCCAGCGTGCCGAGCGGGAAGTTCCGCGGGCCCCAGTCCCGCTTGGTCTCGCTGGTGTTCCAGCGCCATTCGAGGTGCACCCGTTCGCCGTCGAAGGTGGCGACACCGTCCACCCCGGCGGCCGACAGCGGTACGGACGGGCCGGGCAGCAGATAGCGGTCGACGGGCCCGTCCGGTATCTGTTCCAGCATCAGGGCCTGGCGTACGGTGTCGACGAAGTACTCGGCGACCTCGACCCGTCCGGCGTCCACGGTCAGCCGGTACGGGTTCGCCTCGTCCGGCAGACCGCCGCCGGTGACCTGAAGCAGCGGATCCGCGCCTTCCCGCAGCCGCAGTCGCAGCCGGCCGCCCTTACGGCCCGGTTCGAGGGCGATCCCGGCCAGCGCGGCCAGCGGCACCGTGAACTCACCGAGATCCTGGCGCAGTTTGTGCACCCCGCGCTCGCGGCCCGGCACGATGCGCACGGCGTCGCCGTCGAAGGTCCAGGTGCCGTCGCGCACCATCAGTTCAGCCATGCCCCGAATCCTACGGAGGCACGGCCGGTGCCGTGATTGTCCGACCGCGTCCGGTGCGGGCCCAGTTCTCATCCAGCTGTCATGTATGTGTCGTGCGTGGGTCAGCACCGCGCCGTCCCGTTTCCCTGGAATGGCTTCTCTACGGGCTCTGCGACAACCGCCTCCAGGGGAGGGCCAGATGACTCACCACGCACCGCACGAGCAGGAGATCCGGGCCGCGGCCGCACACTTCGGGCGCCGCCGCTTCCTCACCGCCACCGGGGCCGCAGCCGCGCTCGCCTTCGCGACCAACCTGCCGGGCACGGGCGCCGCATACGCCGCCGAGGCCGATGCGCGGAAGATCAGCGAGAACCCGTTCACCCTGGGCGTCGCCTCCGGTGACCCGCAGCCCGGCTCCGTCGTGCTGTGGACCCGGCTCGCCCCGCGTCCGTACGAGCCCGGCAACGGCATGCCGGACGCCAGAGTCACGGTCCGCTGGGAAGTCGCCTACGACGAGCACTTCAAGCGGCTGGCCGGCCAGGGCCGCGCCGACGCCCACCCGGAGTTCAACCACTCCGTGCACATCGAGCCCACCGGTCTCGCGCCCGACCGCGTCTACTACTACCGCTTCCGCGCCGGCAGCTGGATCAGCCCGGTCGGCCGCACCCGCACCGCCCCCGGCCGTAGCGCCCACAACTCCCGGCTGAAGCTCGCCGCGGTCTCCTGCCAGGCCTACCACGACGGCTACTTCACGGCCCACCGGCACCTGGCCGAGGAGGACCTCGACGTCGTCTTCCACCTCGGTGACTACCTCTACGAGTACCCGGTAGGCGCCAACGGCGGTGCCCGCAACTACACCGACCGCACACTGCCCGCGGTCTTCAACCGCGAGACGGTCACGCTGGAGGACTACCGGCTGCGTTACGCCCTCTACAAGTCCGACCCGGACCTCCAGGCCGCGCACGCCGCGCACCCCTTCATCGTCACCTGGGACGACCACGAGGTGGAGAACAACTACGCCTCCGCCATCAGCGAGGACCACCTCCCGCCCGCCGAGTTCCTCATCCGCCGGGCCGCCGCCTACCGCGCGTACTGGGAGAACCAGCCGCTGCGCCGCCCGCAGCGGCCCCAGGGCGCCGACTGCCGGCTCTACCGCCGCCTCCAGTACGGGCAGCTCGCCCAGTTCGACATCCTCGACACCCGCCAGTACCGCTCCGACCAGGCCTACGGCGACGGCTGGCACGCCCCGGGCCCCGAGTCCCGGGACCCCGCGCGCACGCTGACGGGCGCCGCCCAGGAGCGCTGGCTGATCGACGGCTGGCGGCAGTCCTCCGCCCGCTGGAACGTCCTGCCGCAGCAGGTCACGTTCTCCGAGCGGCGCAACGCCACCGGCCCCGGCTACCAGCTGAGCATGGACGCCTGGGACGGCTACGCGGCCTCCCGCGACCGGGTCCTGGCCGGTGCCGAGTCGGCGGGGGTGGACAACCTCGTCGTCCTCACCGGTGATGTGCACGTCCACTACGCCTTCGACATCAAGAAGGACTTCCAGGACCCCGGCTCGCGCACCGCGGGGGTGGAGCTCGTCACCACCTCGATCGCCAGCGGCAAGAACGGCGCCGACAGGCCGGCCAACTGGGACACCTACCTGGCCGCCAACCCGCACCTGAAGTTCTACAACGGCCGGCGCGGCTACCTCACCGTCACCCTCGACCAGGACACCGCCCGCGCCGACTACCGCACGGTGTCCGCCGTCACCACCCCCGGGGCGGCGGTGAGCACCGCCGCCTCGTTCGTCTCCGAAGCGGGCGATCCGGGCCTGAAGCCGGCCTGATCCGGGGGCCTGAAGCCGGCCTGATCCGGGGGCCTGAAGCCGGCCTGATCCGGGACGTTCGTCCTAGGTCCGGGACAGGTCCGTCCTAGGGCGAAGGGACCGGTCCGAATCCGGTCAGAAGCCGTCCCGTGCATGACACCATGGTGCAGCCATCTATCACCATGGAGACCCGCATGACGGAGCCCGGCGCGGCCGAGACCCAGGACCTTCCCTCCATAGCCGAGCGGGGCGCGGCAGCAGCACCGGCCGCGTCCCGCCGCACCAGCCTCCTCGTCACCCTCGTCCTCGGCGGCCTCACGGCGGTCCCGCCGCTCTCCATGGACATGTACCTCCCGGCCCTGCCGCAGGTCACCGCCGCCCTGCACAGCCCGGCCGCCACCGTCCAGCTCACCCTCACCACGTGCCTGGCGGGCATGGCGCTGGGGCAGATGATCGTCGGCCCGATGAGCGACAAGTGGGGACGCCGACGCCCCCTGCTGGCCGGCATGGTGGTCTACATCCTGGCGACCGCCCTCTGCGCGATCGCCACCAACGCCGAACTCCTCATCGCCTTCCGGCTGTTGCAGGGCCTGGCGGGCGCGGCCGGTATCGTCATCGCGCGGGCGGTGGTCCGCGATCTGTACGACGGTGTGGCGATGGCCCGGTTCTTCTCCACCCTGATGCTGATCTCCGGGGTGGCGCCGGTCGTCGCCCCGCTCATCGGCGGCCAGATCCTCCGGCTCACCGACTGGCGCGGGGTCTTCGTCGTCCTCACCGCCGTCGGGGTGGCGCTCACCCTCGTGGTGTGGCGCAAGCTCGACGAGACCCTGCCGCCCGCGCGCCGGCACCCCGGCGGCCTCGGCCAGACCCTGCGCACCATGCGCGATCTGCTCGCCGACCGGGTCTTCTCCGGCTACGTCCTCGTCGGCGCCTTCGCCTTCGCCGCCCTCTTCGCCTACATCTCCGCCTCGCCGTTCGTGGTCCAGGAGATCTACGGCGCCTCCCCGCAGACCTTCAGCCTGCTCTT
Source organism: Streptomyces sp. NPDC029466 (assembly GCF_055574515.1). Taxonomy (NCBI): domain Bacteria; kingdom Bacillati; phylum Actinomycetota; class Actinomycetes; order Kitasatosporales; family Streptomycetaceae; genus Streptomyces; species Streptomyces sp. NPDC029466. Next base: position 92,953 of record NZ_JBVHZH010000001.1, on the reverse strand, counting down.
CGGCATCAACTCCGTCGGGCTGGTGGCCGTCGGCCAGGTCAACGGCAAGCTGCTGGTCGGCCGGGTCGGCCTGGACAAGGTGCTCGGCACCGGCCTGGCGCTGACCGCCCTCGCCGCGACCTCCCTGCTCCTGATGTCCGCGGGCGTCTTCGGCCCGGTCGGTCTGGTCCCGACGGCCGCCGGCCTCTTCGTCCTGATGGCCTCGATGGGCCTGGTCATGCCGAGCACCAACACCCTGGCGCTGCTGCGCACCCCGCACGCCGCCGGCTCCGCCTCCGCGCTGCTGGGCACCTCCACCTTCCTCCTCGGCTCGGTGGCGTCCCCGCTGGTGGGTATCGCGGGCGAGCGGACCGCCGTGCCGATGGCCCTCGTTCAGCTCTCCTGCGCCGTGTTGGCGCTCGTGAGCTTCCTGGGAATGTGCCGCCCGTGGCAGCGTAGGGGGGAGAGCAACGGGAGCACGGCAGGCGAGAGGACCAGGCTCTGAACGCGACGGTACTCACCTACGGAACACCGGCCCGCGCGGGGCTGGACCCCGGCTGGATGGAACGGCTGGTCCGCGGGGTGCGGGCGCTGCCCGAGGGCCGGCCGCCCTGGGCCCCCGGCGTCGTCGTGCTGGCCGGCCGGGGCCCGGTCGTCGCCGCCGAGGCCGCCGCCGGCTGGGCACTGCGCTACCGGGCCTACGACCCCGAGCGGGACCGCGGCCTCGATCTGCCCCGTGACCTGTGGGAGCCGATGCGGGTCGGCACCGTCTTCGACCTGGCCTCGCTCAGCAAGCTGTTCACCGCCATCGCCGCGATCCAGCAGGTCGAACAGGACCGGCTGGCCCTCGACGACGAGGTACGGGCCGATCTGCCCGCCTTCGCCCCCGGCATCACCGTCCGGCAGCTGCTCACCCACACCTCCGGACTCGCCCCCGAGCTCCCCTTCCACGACCACCGGGACCGCGCCGCCCAACTGGCGCTGCTGTGGCGGGAGGCGGCGGCCCCGAGCGGCGGCCCGAGCCCCGTCCACCGCTACTCCGACCTCAACCTCATCGCCCTCCAGCTGATCCTGGAGCAGCGCACCGGCCGGCGGCTCGACGCCCTCATCCGCGACGGCATCACCGGCCCGCTGGGCATGTCCAGCACCGCGTACGGACCGCTGGCACCACACGGTGTGGCGGCCACCGAGGACCAGCGGCGGCCCTGGGCCAAGGCGGACCGCGGCATGGTCCGCGGTGAGGTGCACGACGAGAACGCCTGGGCGCTGGGCGGTGTCGCCGGCCACGCCGGGCTCTTCTCCACCGCCCAGGACCTGGCCGTCCTCTGCCGCACCCTGCTCAACGGCGGCACCTACGGCACCGCCCGGATCCTCGGCCCCGGCGCCGTCGCCGCCCTCCTCGACCCGCCCGGTCTCGGCTTCGGCGTCGACCAGCCGTATTTCATGGGCGAGTTGGCGGGCCGCGGCGCGGCCGGCCACACCGGCTTCACCGGCACCAGCCTGGTCCTGGACCGCGCCACCGACACCTTCCTCGTCCTGCTGGCCAACACCGTCCACCCCCGCCGCCGCGAGAGCGGCAGCGCCCCCCGCGCCGCGGCCGCCACCCGGCTGGCCCGCGCGGTGGCCCGTGCCACCTGACCAGGCAGGGCATGCCGGCCGGGCCCGTAGAATTTCCCCCATGCACGAGGAACTGCGCGCCGCGCTGGCGGGCCTGCTCGACGGCCTGCCACCCAAGCAGGCCGCGCAGGCCGTCGACCGGCTGATCACCAACTACCGGGGCCGCACCCCCACCGACGCCCCGGTCCTGCGCGACCGCGCGGATGTGGCCGCGTACGCCGCCTACCGCATGCCGGCCACCTTCGAAGCCGTACGGGCCGCGCTGACCGCGTTCGCCGCCCGGGTCCCGGACTGGTCCCCGGCCACCCATGTGGACATCGGCGGCGGCACCGGCGCCGCCACCTGGGCCACCGCCGCCACCTGGGAAGGCCACCACAGCACCGTCCTGGACTGGGCCCAGCCCGCCCTGGACCTCGGCAGGGAACTGGCCGACGAGATCCTCCCCGACGTCACCTGGCAGCGGCAGACCATCGGCGAGGGCCTGACCGTCCCCGCCGGCACGGACCTGGTCACCGTCTCCTACGTCCTCGGCGAACTCCGCCCCGAGGACCGCCGCGCCGTCGTCGCCGCGGCCACCGCGGCCCGCACCGTCGTCCTGATCGAACCCGGCACCCCCGACGGCTACCTCCGCATCCGCGAGGCCCGCACCCAGCTCACCGAGGCCGGTCTGCACATCGTCGCCCCCTGCCCGCACAGCGACACCTGCCCCATCGTCCCGCTTGTCCGGAGCGTGGGGGCACCCCCAGCCGTAGCTGGGGGAGACTGGTGCCACTTCTCCGCCCGGGTCAGCCGCTCCTCCCTGCACCGCCAGGTCAAGGGCGGCTCCCTCCCGTACGAGGACGAGAAGTTCAGCTACGTCGCCGCCACCACCCTCGACGCCACCCCCGCCCCCGCCCGCATCATCCGCAAACCCCAACTCCGCAAGGGCCAGGTCCTCCTGGACCTGTGCACCACCAACGACGAACTCCAACGCACCACGGTGACCAAGCGCCACGGCCCCCAGTACCGCGAGGCCCGCGACGCCACCTGGGGCGACACCTGGTCCTGACCCCATCCCCCCACCGGGCCGCGGTCCCACACGGGCACGAGGTGCCGGGGGCGGAGGGGTGTGTTGTCGGACGTAAAGCGAAGCAGTCCGACAACACACCCCGGAGCCCCTGGCACCGCACCCCCACTCACCGGGGCCGCGGCCCACACCCCACCCCGCCGAAGGCGAAAACCCACCACGGCGGGAAGCCGAAAACGCGGGAAGTCATCCCCTCAGCTCCCCCGTCACACACTTCACACTCCCACCCCCCTTCAACAACTCCGTCAGATCCATCCCGATCGGCTCGTACCCCCGCTCCCGCAGCGGTGCGAAGAGCCCCACCGCCGCCTGGGGCAGCAGCACATGCCGCCCGTCGGACACCGCGTTCAGCCCGAACGCCGCCGCGTCGGCCGGGCCGGCGATCAGCGCGTCGGGGAACAGCCGCGCCAGCACCGCCCGGCTCCCGGCGGAGAACGCGCCGGGGTAGTACATGACCTCCGCCCGGCCGCCCGGCTCCCGGCTGCCGGGGTCGAGCACGCACAGCGCCGTATCGAGGTGGTAGTAGCGCGGATCGACGAGATCGAGGCCGATCACCGGGCGGGCGAAGTATTCCTGGGCCTCCGCGTGGGACAGCGGGCTGCTGCGGAACCCGCGGCCGGCCAGCAGCCAGGACGCGGTGACCACGAAGTCGCCCTCGCCCTCGTTGACGTTCTGCGGCTCCCGCACCGCGGGGAACCCGTGAGCCCGGTACCACGCGGCATGCACCGCGGCCTCACCGTGCCGCTCGGCGAAGGCGAACCGGGCGCCGAGCACCCGGCCGTCCACCACGGTGGCGCCGTTGGCGGCGAAGACCATGTCGGGGAAGGCGGGGTGCGGCGGCAGCTCCTCGACGGTGTGGCCGAGCGCGCGGTAGCGGTCGCGCAGGTCCTCCCACTGGGTATGGGCCAGCGCGAGATCCACGGGTTTGCCGGGGTTCATCCAGGGGTTGATGGAGTAGCTGACCCGGAAGTACGTGGGCGGGCACATCAGATAGCGGCGGGGGGTGGGGCTGCGCCGGGAGGTACGCAAGGAGGGCTCCTCACGGTGGGGCACTGGGGCGGATACGGAATCCCGTACGCGCTCCCAAATCGTCCACCGCGCGGAGCCCTCGTGCCGTGGACCGTGCGCCGTTCGAGTGGCCCGCGGCGCACCCCGCCGCGACGGGGTGCGCCCGGCACCCCGCACCGCGCCGGTCACCCCTTCCGGGCCCGCTCCCGGAACTTGCGCAGCAGCTCCCCGCGCCGGTCCTGTTCGGCCTGCCCCCGGCCGCCGCGGCCGGTGCCGCCGCCGCGCAGGGCGCCCCGCGAGAGCTTGCTCCTGGTGCCCCCGACGCCGAGCATCCCGCCCGCATTTCCCTTGCTCATGGGATTCCCCTCCCTCTGACTCTTTCCCCTCACTGTGCGAGACGGAGCGTCTCGCTCGACCTCTACTATGCGCGAGACGTTGCGTCTCGTCAAGACGATACGTCTCGCCTCTTCCCCGTTAGACTCCGCGGCATGGCCAACACCTCGACCCCCGACTCCTCCCGCCGCAGCGAACGCTCCCGCCGCGCGATCTTCGATGCCGCCCTCGCGCTCGTCGGTGAGGTCGGCTACGACAAGCTCACGATCGAAGGCATCGCCTCCCGGGCCGGGGTCGGCAAGCAGACGATCTACCGCTGGTGGCCCTCCAAGGCCGCCGTGCTGCTCGACGCGTTCACCGCCGGGGTCGACGAGTACGACACCAAGGGCCTCCCCGACACCGGTGATCTGGCCGCGGACCTCAAGACCGTGCTGCGGGCCACCGCCGACGAGTTCAACGACCCGGCGTTCCAGGCCCCCTACCGGGCCCTCGCCGCGGCCGGCGCGAACGACGAGGAGCTCTCCCGCACCTTCGTCGCCCGGCTGATGGAGCCCGGCACCCAGCTCTACGTCGACCGGCTGCGGGCGGCCCAGGAAACCGGAGAGGTCGCCGAGGGCGTCGATGTGCGGATCGCCGTCGAGATGCTGCTGAGTCCCTTCTCACAGCGCTGGCTGATGCGTACCGGCGAACTGACCCACGAGTACGTCGACACGCTGGTCGACCAGGTGCTGCGGGGACTGCGGCCGCGCGGCTGAAGGGGCGGACGGCCGGGCTCCGGCGGCGCCGGTGTGCCGCCGATGCCCCGAATTGCCGGTATTCCTCCGAGGTTCGTTCACCCCGGATCCGCACACCGGTCACCCGAGGAGCAAGGATGGTGGCAGCATTGATCCCAGACCACCGCTCGAAGTGAGGGGATAGATGGAACGCAAGAGCAGGTTCTCCCAGTGGCTGCGCCGGCCGAAGAGCGGATCGGACGGCGGCGATACGGACACGGGATCAGCGGCTGCGCGCAGCCGCGAGGACCTGCTGCTGGCGGCGGCCGACGCGGGATTCCCGGTGGCCCCGGCGGCGCATCCTTCCGGCTACGGCTGTTCCTGTGAACGCATCGGCTGTCCCACCCCCGGCCGGCACCCCGTCTCCTTCGGCTGGCAGACCGTCGCCACCACCGACCGTGACAAGGTCGCCGCCTGGGTCCGCACCCTGCCGCAGGCCAACTTCATCACCGCCACCGGCATCACCCATGACGTACTGGACGTCCCCGTCGAGGCGGGCCGCAGCGCCCTGGGACGGCTGGACGCGGCGGGCATCGACGTCGGACCGATCACCCTCAGCGGCGCCGGCTTCGGCGACGGCCGGATGCTCTTCTTCACCGCCACCCGCGGCACCCCGGACGACGAGGACGAGTGGTGGCCCTGCGAGCTGGACTGCCACCCCGAGACCATGGACGAGCATCCCGGGCTGCGCTGGCACTGCCGCGGCAGCTATGTGCTGCTGCCGCCCTCGACCCTGCCCGGCGACCAGCCCGCGGTGACCTGGCTGCGCGGCCCCGAGCTGCCGCTGCCCGACCCGCTGACGCTGCTGGAGTCGCTCACCGACGCCTGCGCGGAGTTCAACGACCGCGAGCCGCACCACCACGAGGCGCACGCCTGGCCGATCGGCCGCTGACCGGGCCCGCGCCCCGTCCGCTCGTCCCCCGTCCGTACGCCGAAGGGCCGCCGGGAGCACCCCGACGGCCCTGCTGCGTCTCCGCGGTCCGGCCGCGTGCGCCGTACCGCCGCTACTGCGGCTCCACCGACGTCTTGCCCTCCCGCCGGTTCAGGACGACGACCTTGTCGCCGGAGCCCTTGGCCGGCACCTTGACCGCCTGGGAGGAGACGGTGGTGAAGTTCATCCGGTTGGTCTTCTTCTCCGGCCCCACCACCAGGCCCCGCAGATTCGCCGGCACCCGGATCGTCGCCCCGGCGAACATCGTCTGCTGCTGGTGGTAGACGGTCGAGAAGAACACCAGGGCCCCGCCGTCCGTGGTCCGCAGCGCCACCGGCGGATGGCCCGAGGGGGAGTCCCGCCACTGGATGCGCGAACCGACCTGACGGGCATCCTTGGCGCGCCTTTCACGCCAGCCGTCGGTCTGCGGACCGGGCGCGAACACGCTGCCCTTGCCGGTGTTGAGATAGTCCGCGTAGGCCCGGCTCAGCTTGCCGGGGGCCACCGTCAGACCGGAGCCGGAGCCGGGCGCCACCGCCTCGGCGTAGCCGTCCTCCGTCTTCAGCTCCGGCGCCTTGTTGCCGGGGAACTGCGCGAAGTACACCGCGCGCCACTTCTCGTTGATGTCGTTGCGGCTGAACACCAGGAACCAGCGGGTGGGGTGGCCCTTGGCGTCCTTGCGGTTGCTGAGCGCGTCCGCGATGAAGTACTTCGGCCAGCCCGCCTGTTTCGGGACGGTGAAGCGCGGCTCCGTCAGCTCCAGCGCGGGGAACTGGGGATTGCCCTGCGGTCGCAGGGCCTGTGCCGCCTTTATCCCGGCCTGGTCGATCGCCAGCAGCGCACCCGCCTCGAAGGAGGGGTTCCGCTTCGGGTCCAGCTCCCGGTAGGTCTGGTTGAAGCTGTCGGTGAAGCGGGTGAGGGCCTTGGCGCCCTCAGCCTTCGACACCGCCGGCAGCATCTCCCTCTCGCCGTGCACCGTCATGCACCCGCTCAGTATCACCAGCGCCGCCGCTGCCGACGTCAGTGTTACGGGCACCCGGAACGGCGACCTGCGTGTCATGGGGCTCGGGCTCCTTCGGGGCGACCGGGGCGGACGGGGCGGCCGCCGGGGTGGCACGATTCGGCGCAACCCTACCGGGGGCGAGGAAGAAGGCGAGGGTGGGGATCAGATACAGAGCCCACACCGTGACCTGAAGGACCGTCGGATCCGGCTGGAAGTTGAAGACGCCCTTCAGCAGCGTCCCGTACCAGCTGTCGGCCGGGATCTGGGCGCTGATGTCGAACGCCCGGGTGGACAGCCCCGGCAGGATGTCCGCCTCCTGGAGATCGTGGAAGCCGTACGCCAGCACGCCCGCCGCGACCACCACCAGCATGCCGCCGGTCCAGGTGAAGAACTTCGCCAGGTTGATCCGCACCGCGCCGCGGTAGAACAGCCAGCCCAGCAGCACCGCCGTCAGCAGTCCCAGCAGCGCCCCGACCAGCGGCCGTACGCCGTCGTTCGCGGACTGCGCGGCCGTCCAGATGAACAGCGCGGTCTCCAGGCCCTCGCGGCCCACCGACAGGAACGCGGTGACCACCAGCGCCACGGTGCCCATCTGGAGCGCCGCGTCCAGCTTGCCGTGCAGCTCCTGCTTCAGATGCCGCGCGGTGCGCCGCATCCAGAAGACCATCCACGTCACCAGGGCCACCGCGATGACCGACAGCGAACCGCCGAGGGCTTCCTGGGCCTCGAAGGTCAGCGTCTGCGAACCGAACTGGAGCGCCGCACCGAACGCGAACGACAGCACCACGGCGAGCGCGATACCGAGCCAGACCGGGCGCAGCGCCTCCCGCCTCCCGGTCTTGACCAGGTAGGCGATGAGAATGCAGACCACGAGGCTGGCTTCCAGGCCCTCGCGCAGACCGATCAGGTAGTTGCCGAACACGTCGGTTCCTTCCCTTCCTTCATGGAGTCGGCGACGGTCCCCGCCGCCGACGGTGGCACGGTGGTGTCAGGCGAACAGCGCCCGGCCCCACCAGTCGTCCACGTTCCGGACGCCCGGCGGCACCGCGAAGACCGCGGAACCCACGTGCTGGATGTATTCGTTGAGCGCGTCATTGGCCGCCAGCCGCTTCTGGAGCGGGACGAAGCCCTGGCGTACGTCCCGCTGGTAGGCGAGGAAGAACAGCCCCGCGTCCAGCCGGCCCAGCCCGTCCGTCCCGTCGGTGAAGGAGTAGCCGCGGCGCAGGATCCGCACCCCGCCGTTGGAGTCCGGATGCGCCAGGCGGACATGCGCGGTCGGCAGCATCGACTTCAGATGCGGGGTGTCCCGCTCGTTCTTCTTGCCGACCGGTGCGCCCTCGCCCTTGTTCCGGCCGAAGATGTCCTCCTGCTCCTGGAGCGAGGTGCGGTCCCAGGTCTCGATGTGCATCCGGATCCGGCGGGCGACGAGGTAGGAGCCGCCGGCCATCCAGCTCTCCTTGCCCTTCGCGTCGCCGTCCGCGACCCACACATGCTTGTCCAGCGCGGCGGCGTCGGTGCCCGCGAGATTGTGGGTGCCGTCCTTGAAGCCGAACATGTTGCGCGGGGTCTGGGCGTCCGGCGTGGTGGAGGAGGTCTTGCCGAAGCCCAGCTGCGACCAGCGGATCGCGACCTTGCCGAAGCCGATACGGGCCAGGTTGCGGATCGCGTGCACCGCGACCTGCGGGTCGTCCGCACACGCCTGGACACACAGATCGCCGCCGCTGCGCGCCTTGTCGAGGTTGTCGCCGGGGAACTGCGGCAGCTCGATCAGCGCCTCGGGGCGCCGCGCCTTGATGCCGAACCGGTCCTTGCCGTCCTTCTCGAACAGCGTGGGGCCGATCCCGAACGTCAGGGTGAGCCGCGAGGGCGGCAGTCCGAGCGCCTCGCCGGTGTCGTCCGGCGGCGCCTCCGCCAGCCCGCCGACCGCGCCGTCGCCGACCGCGTCCCCGGCCGTCATCCGCGCCGCCGCCTTGGTCCACTCCTTGAGCAGCGCGATCAGCTCGGCACGGTCGTCGGTGGTGACATCGAACGCGGCGAAGTGCAGCCGGTCCTGGACCGCGGAGGCGATCCCGGACTGGTGCTTGCCGTGGAAGGCGATCGCGGAGCCCGCGGTCGCGTCCGCGCCGGCCGGCTGGGCGTCGCCGCCGGTGCGCAGCGCCGCCGCGGTACCGCCGGCCGCGACCGCGCCGAGGGCCAGTCCCGCGCCGCCCCAGCCGAGCAGTGAACGCCGGGAGGGCGCGCGCCCGTCGGTGGTCTGCGCGGCCTCGCCGCCCTCGGTGGCGGAGTGCTCGGTGGACGTGTCGTTGTCGTGCGTCATCGTCTCCCCTTGCCTGGCAGCGGACTACTTGGCGCCGGCCACGGCGGCGGCCAGCTTGGACAGCGGCTCGGCCAGCGCGTTGACCCCGTCGGAGAGCGTCTTGCGCTCGCCCTTGCCGACCGTGTCGTACGAGGCGAAGCCGTCGGCGGAGTCGCTGTCGCGGTGCTTGTCGAGCAGCTCGCCGATCACCTTGAACTGCTTGTCCAGCTCCTTGGCGAGCGCCGGGTCGTTCTTGCCGACGACCGGCTTCAGCAGCTCGTAGGCCTTCTCGGCGCCCTCGACATTGGCGTGGAAGTCGAGCAGGTCGGTGTGGCTGTAGCGCTCTTCCTCACCGGTGACCTTGCCGGTGGCCACCTCGTCGAGCAGCTCCTTTGCACCGTTGGCCATGCTGGTCGGGGTGATCTCGGCCTTGCCGACCCGCTTCTGCCAGTCCTTCAGGTCGGTGATGAGCTGCGTCGCGAGCTTCTTGTCGTCCCCGGAGATCTTCTTCTCCTCCCACAGGGACTTCTCCAGCTTGTGCCAGCCGGTCCACTTCTGGCCCTTCTCCACGCCGTCGGCGCGCACATCGACCTTGGGGTCGATGTCACCGAACGACTCGGCGACCGGCTCGGTGCGCTCCCAGCCGACCCGCGAGAGCGCATAGGTCTTCTTGGCGGCCTCGACATCGCCGTCCTTGACCGCGTCGGCGAACTTCTGCGCCGCCGGGAGGGTCTGGTCGGCCTGCTCCTGGACGTACTTGCGGTACGCGGCGACCGCGGCGTCCAGCTTGGGGTCGCGCTTGGCGGCCCCGCCCTTGCCGCTGGCGGTCACCTTCTGGCGGATGCCGTCGCCCTTCATGCCCGGCTTGCAGGCGATTTCGTACGAACCGGCCTTGACCTCGGCGGTGATCTCCGTCCGGGTGCCGGGACCGATGTTCTCCCGCTCGGTCACGATCCGGTCGCCGGGCGCGTAGACATAGACCTCGGTGACCTTGGAGCCCTTGTTCTGCACCGCGAACCGGACATGTCCGGCGGGGAATTCCTTGGCGGAGAGCTCGCAGCTGGTGTCGGTCGCGGTCACCTCGATGGTTCCCTTGCCGCTGCCCCCTTTGCCGTCGTTCTTCGCGGCGCAGCCGGAGACGGCGGTGACGGCCGTGGCTGCCGCGATGGCGGCGACTAGGGCGGGACGAAGGGCACGCATACAGGGCTCCAAGCAGGCTCGGATGTACGGAAACGGCGTACGGAACGATAGACAGTGGCCGGGGTCGCCACTAAGGCGGCCCTAACTTAACCGAGGCTTACCTATTCCTGCCCGGCCTGTCCAGTGATCCCGCTCTCACGCACAACGGCCTGATTACGGATTGACCCGCCCCCGGTCACGGAATCGCCATGCGCCGGTCAAGGTAAGGGGCCTCGTTGGCGAGGGTCCATGACCGCCGGAATCCGGCCACCGCCGCCGGGCCCCTGTCGCCCCCTCCCGGCTCTGCTGTTCACTGTCCGGATGATTGATCTTGAGGTGCTCCGGGTGTTCTGCGGACCGGACGGGACCGGCGGCAATGCACTGGGCGTGGTCCGCGACGGGGCCGCGCTCCCCGGCGCCGACGCCCGGGCCGCGCTCGCCGCCGAACTCGGCTTCAGCGAAACCGTCTTCCTCGACGACGCCGTCCGCGGCACCGTCGACATCCACACCCCCGGCGTCCGGCTCCCGTTCGCGGGCCATCCGCTGGTCGGTCTGGCCTGGCTGCTGCGGAGCCTGGGGCGGCCGCCACGCACCCTGCGTCCACCGGCCGGTGAGGTGGCGGTCGACTTCGAGGGGGACCTGACCTGGGTGCGCGGGCGTGCGGAGTGGGTGCCCGCCCGGACGACCCGGCGGTACGCCTCGGTGGCCGAGGTCGACGCGCTGCCCGCGCCGCCGCCGGGGGAGGGCTGGCTCTACGCCTGGGCCTGGCAGGACGAGGCCGCAGGCGTGGTCCGCGCCCGGGGCTTCCCGCGCCGCATTGATGAGCGCGGCGTCAGCCGCTCCAGTGGAGCCGGGGCTCGCGCCGGGGGCGTCGCCGAGGACGAGGCGACCGGCGCCGCCGCCATGCTGCTCACCCATGAGCTGGGCCGCCCGCTCGACATCCGCCAGGGCACCGGCTCCCGGATCCTCACCCGCACCCATCCCGACGGCACCGTCGCCGTAGGGGGACGGGTGTGCCGCGCCGCCCCCTGACCCGGAACGGCGACCCGCCTGTCGGAGACATCAACAAGCAAGCGTCCGGCGGCAGTTGAGGAAGAACGGGCGTCGGCGGCGGTTGACGCGGAACGGGCGGCCGGGCCGCTACGCGCTCAGCGGGAACTGCTCGCCCAGCTCCCGGAAGACCGCGCTGTTCAGTCGGAAGGCCCGCTTGCACTCGTCGACCACCCGCTGCTTCTCCAGGTCGTCCACGGGCAGCGCGTCCAGCATGGCCCGGTACTCCCGCTTGAAGGCGGCGGGGTTGGGGATGTCCTCGAAGACGTAGAAGCGCACCCCGTCGCCCTTGCGGGCGAAGCCCCAGGTCTTCTCGGCGGTGCCGCGGATGATCTGGCCGCCGGAGAGATCGCCGAGATAGCGGGTGTAGTGGTGGGCGACGAAGCCGGCCGGCCAGTCGCGGGCGCAGGCCGCCACCCGGTCCGCGTAGGCGGCGGTGGCCGGCAGCGGCGCGAGGCCGGTGCGCCAGGACGGCCCGCCGAGATGGGCGAGGTCGCGCTCCAGTGCGGCGGTGCGGGCCAGCTCCGGCCGGAGGAAGGGGCCCGCGACCGGATCACCGGCGAGCGGCCCGGAGGCGTCCTCCAGCGCGCGGTAGACGAACCACAACTGCTCGGTGTAGCGCCGGTAGGCCCGGACACCGAGCCGGCCGCCGAGCAGATCGCTCATGAAGGAGGAGTTCTCGGCCTCCGTGTGCTGCTCGTGGGACGCGGTGCGGATCACCGTCGAAAACGGAGCGGACGGAGCGGGCGGGGTCGGGCTGGACGCTTCCAAGGCGGACCTCCGGGGACCGAGGGTGGGCGTCCCCCCTGCTCGGATTCGAGAGCTTGGGGGAGGACGGGAACAGGCCGGCTCCGCCGAGCCGCCGAACTTAGGGTTACCTAACCTGAGGTCCGCGTCAACCCGTTCCCGACGTCCTGTCGGTACGAGCCTACCCCTGTTCCCGACGCGCTGTCGGTAAAGAGTTTCCCCGCTTCCGTCAGGGCAGCGTGAGGATCTCCGCCCCGGTGTCCGTGACCACCAGCGTGTGCTCGAACTGCGCGGTCCGCTTGCGGTCCTTGGTCACGACCGTCCAGCCGTCGTCCCACATGTCGTAGTCGTAGGACCCCAGCGTCAGCATCGGCTCGATGGTGAAGGTCATGCCGGGCTTGATGTCGGTGGTGTGGTGCGGGCTGTCGTAGTGCGGAACGATCAGGCCGGAGTGGAAGGAGGAGTTGATGCCGTGGCCGGTGAAGTCACGGACCACTCCGTAGCCGAAGCGCTTGGCGTACGACTCGATGACCCGGCCGATGATGTTGATCTGCCGGCCCGGCTTGACGGCCTTGATCGCGCGGTTGAGCGCCTCCCGGGTGCGCTCGACCAGCAGCCTGGACTCCTCGTCCACGTCGCCGCACAGGTAGGTGGCGTTGTTGTCGCCGTGCACCCCGTGGATGTACGCGGTGACGTCCAGGTTCACGATGTCGCCGTCCTTGAGGACGGTCGAGTCCGGGATGCCGTGGCAGATGACCTCGTTGAGTGAGGAGCACAGCGACTTGGGGAAGCCGCGGTAGCCGAGCGTGGACGGGTAGGCGCCGTGATCACACATGAACTCATGGGCGACCCGGTCCAGTTCGTCGGTCGTCACGCCCGGCGCGATCAGCTTGGCGGCCTCCGCCATCGCCTGCGCGGCGATCCGGCCGGCGATCCGCATCTTCTCGATCGTTTCGGCATCCTGCACCTCGGGCCCCGTATAAGGGGTGGGTGCGTCCTTCCCGACGTACTCGGGGCGCCGGATCGAAGCGGGGACGGAGCGGGTGGGGGAGATCTTCCCCGGGACAAGAAGCGACTGGCCAGACATGTCAGCGAGTGTATCCGCGGGCCGTCGGGCAGGATGGTGGCACGGAACATCCACAGGAGGCGGCAATGGCGCTGTTCAAGAGGCGTACGGTCGGCAAGCCGGGCGAGTGGTACTACTGCCTCAAGCACGGGACGGTCGAAGACGGGCCCGAGTGCCGCGCCGCAGACCGCTTCGGCCCGTATGCCACCCGCGAGGAGGCGGCGCACGCCATGGAGACCGCCCGCGAGCGGAATCTGGAGTGGGAGACCGACCCGAAGTGGCATGACGCGGACAAGGGGAAGACCGGCGCGGAGGGCGACTAGCGGACCGGGCCGGGGTTGGGCCGGGGTCGGGGTCGGGGCGGGAGCCCCTGCGGCCCCGGCCCGTTTTCGACCGCCGCCGGATCCGTGTCCTGGCTTCCGGCCCCGGAGGCGGCACCGGCCTGGGTGATCTCCGGCACGCGGGTGGGGCGGAAAGCTACCAGCGGGGCGGCGGTGGCGCGGTCAGCTGATCGGCGAGACGGGCCAGCCGGTCGCGGAAGCGGCGGCGGCCGCGGGGCGCGGGCAGGCTGTTCTCACCGGCGGCCGCGCTCACCAGATGCTGGACGGTGTCCAGGTCGAGATCCGACGAGGCTCCGGCCGCCGGGTCGGGCGGGGCTGGGGGTGCGGCGAGCGCGTCATGGGCCAGGGCGTGCAGATCGCGGTCTCCGCCGTCCAGGGCGAGCACCGTGGCGCCGTTCCGGCGGGCGTCGTGCACCCGCTCCAGCAGCTCGGCACCCGGCTGCCCCGGCGCCACGACCAGCAGCGTCTCGCCCCGCCCGGCCGCCTCCAACCGGCCCAGCCCGACCGCCAGATGGGCCGGGGCCCCGCCCGGGACACGGTGCCGCACCAGGGTCGGTGACAACTCCGGCAGTCCCGACCAGGCGGCCTCGTCGTCCAGATGCGCGGCCAGATGCCAGGGCTCGTACGCGGCACTGCCGACCAGCAGCAGCCCGCCCCCGTGCGGGACGACGGCACCCCGCAGCGCCCCGGCGAAGCGGCGGGTGGCCTGAATCCACTCGGTCCCCGCGAGAACCTCACGCAGCAATGCGACCCGTACGGCATCCATGGCCCGGCATCCTGCCGCAGCACGCCCGTTTCTGGTTGCCGTTTCAACGGGTGTCACCCATACGGGAATTGGGGTGTGCAGACCGTGGGCGGTCGCGGGCCCATCCGGGGTAAGTGCCGCGCGGCGCTGCGAAGACTCGATCAGGCTGCTCTTAATTTTGGGGCATGCCGAAATCTCGCGCACGCCGGATGCGCAGCATGGTGAATTCTTCTGCGCACCGTATGAAGCGTGCATGGAATTCCATTCCGCACCTTTGGAGTACGGCATTGCCGCCCCGGCGCCGAGTGGAGCTGCTCTGCGCTGTCCTCATCTTCGAAACCCTGCTGTTTTCCGGAAGCGCCGTCTATGATGTGATCGAATATCCGCGGGAACAGGTGGTTTCGGCGGTACTTCGGATCGTGATCGCGATCCTGAACGGGATCGCCGGCCGGCGCGTCTTCCAGGAGCTCAGGAAGACGCCTCATCCGCTTCGCCGCGATTCAGTGGAAGACGCCTGGAGAGACCCGGTCGTGCTGGTCGCCCAGGCCTCCGCCATCCCCATGCTTTTCATTCCCGTCTGGGTTGAGATCTACAGCCCCATTCATGATGAATTCTGGGACCTGCTGATCACGGCCGCCGCGGTGTTGTTGCTTGCGTTTGCGGCGTGCGTCATCGTTCGCGCTTTCGCCTTCGATCATATTGCGTTGTCGAAGGTCGGAACTGCGGCCATCGCGTTGCTGCCCTTGGCGGGCGTCATCCAGTTCTGGTTCATGAACTTCTACCAGCCGACCCACGACAGCCCCCGGGTGAGTGTGACCTCCCGGCTGAGTGAACTGAGCCACTCCCGCGGCGTTTCGCATCTGCGCGGCGAAATCAAGCTGCATAACGAGGGGGCGGCGCCGGTGGACATTCTCGGCGCCATGTATACGGTGAGCGGATATCGCATGAAGTCAGCCGATGGGATGAAGCCGGATAAGGTGGTGGAAGATCTGGACGGCGCCGAGCCGAACCAGACGCACCTCGGCAAGTACCGGGGGCTGCTCACCTTCGATGATGTGATGCAGTCCGGCGATATCTTGATGCCGAACCAGAAGTGGTCAAAAACCTTCGCGTTCGACGTTCGCGGAAACAAGCAGGATCTGGCTCGGCTCGTGGTGCATCTCTCCGCGCTGACTCACACCGGCGATTCGGACACGTCCGGCAAGTGTGAGGGCAACTTTGCGCTCGAAGGGAAGTACCCCGGGGAGTACCTGTGCACACAGACGAAGCTCCCGTGGCAGAGCCTGATGCGCATGGTGCTGGGTGATCAGCCGATTGCTCGTACCGTCAGATACTTCCCGGGAAAAGTGAACGTGAAGAACAAGGAGAAGGCGCCGTCGCTGTATACGCGATACCAGTCCGCCGACCGTCAATTCAGGGGCACGCCCAAGGAATTCGGGAAGGACCCGGAACTGGAGAAGGAGGCGGAGGAGATCGACTCACTGGTGCGCGACCAGAACGCCGAGAGCATCGCGGAGACGCGAGTGGACCCCTAGTCACCCCGCCTCGGCAGCAACCCCGCCGCCACGAGCCGACGTCCTACCTCCGCCACCGACTCCTCGCTCAGCGGGCGTTGGGGGAAGGCGGTGGCGCTCCGGTCGATCACGCCGAGGAGGTGGAGGGCCGCCTTGAACGCGCCCAGGGCGGAGGAGCTGCGGCCCATCTCGGTCTCCGGGCCGACGTCGACCAGGGAGAAGAGGGTGACCAGGCGTTCCTGTTCGGCGGCGGCCTGTTCCCAGTCGCCGGCCCGGGCGGCGTCGTAGAGGCGTACGTAGGCCGCCGGGTCGACATTGCCGATGCCGGGCACGACGCCGTCCGCCCCCGCCAACAGGGCGGCGTCCACGGTCAGTTCGGAACCGGTGAGGACGGAGAAGCCGGGGGCGGGGCCGGTGCGGCGCGCGGTGCGGCCGCCGAGCGCGGTGAGCAGACGGCGCAGCGAGCCCTCGTCGCCGCTGCTGTCCTTGAGCCCGGCGAGGGTGCCGTCCTCGGCCAGCTCCCGCACCAGCGACGCGGACAGCTTGCTGTGGACGGCGAGGGGGATGTCGTAGGCGAAGAGGGGGCGGTCCACGGCCGTGCGCAGATGGCGGAAGTGGGCGGCGATCTCCCGGGGGTGGGTGCGGGTGTAGAAGGGCGCGGTGGCGACCAGGGCGTCGGCGCCCAGGGCGGCGGCGGTCCGGGCGTGGTCGAGGACCCGGGGCGTGGTGGTGTCGATGACCCCGGCGAGCACCGGGACCCGGCCGTCCGCGGCCTTGATGACGGCCTCCAGGGCGGTGCCGCGCTGGGCGTCGGTGAGGTACGCGACCTCGCTGGTGGAGCCGAGCGCGAACAGGCCGTGCACGCCGCCGTCGACGAGGTGGTTCACCAGGCGCGTCAGGGAGGCGGTGTCGATCTCGCCGCGCGGGTCCAGCGGGGTGCAGACCGGCGGGATGACGCCGTGCAGGGGGGCGGGCAGTGCCATGGGGGCTCCGGGCTCCGATCGGACAGGACATGGGATGTCCTATGTCGAGCACAATAGACCTGTTCACAGGCGGTCGGTCAAGGATCAGCGGCCATGGCGGGGCAGGTGGCGGAGGGCCGGCGGCGCGGCAGACGCGGGAGCGGGAGAGGGAGATTCATGGCGCGAGGGACGATGTCCGAGGATGTGCAGGCCCAGATCAAGCAGCTGATCCTGAACGGCCGGCTGACGCCGGGGGACCCGCTGCCCACCGAGGCCGAGCTGGTCGCCCTGCTCGACGTCAGCCGCAACTCGGTGCGCGAGGCGCTCAAGGCCCTCCAGGCCATGCGCATCGTGGAGATCCGGCACGGCTTCGGGACCTATGTCGGCCCACTCACCCTGGAGCCGTTCGTCGAGGGCGTCGCCTTCCGTGCCGCGGTCCGTCACCACCAGGGCGAGTCGAGCCTGTACGAGCTGATGGAGGTCCGCGAGGCGCTGGAGGCGGGCCTGATCGGCGCCGTCGCCCGCAATGTGCCCGCCGAGGATCTCGCCGTCCTCAGGGGGCTGGTGCAGCGGATGGCGGAGGAGGCGCGCGGCGGGCAGGTGCAGAGCGCCACCGACCGGGCCTTCCATCTCGCCCTGTACCGCTCGCTGGGCAACCATCTGCTGAGCGAGGTGCTGGACGCGTTCTGGGCGGCGCTGCGGCGGGTGCGGGAGGACCTCTCCGACGACCGGCCCGATCCGCTGGTGACCCATCGTCAGCACCAGGAGATCGTGGACGCGTTGGAGGCCGGCGACGGCGACCGCGCCGTGAAGGCCATACACCGGCACTTCGACGGCATCCGGCGGCGACTGTCCGAGCAGTGACATAGCGGCGTGCGGCGTGCCGGGTGCGGCGGTGCGCGGTCACGGCACCGGTGCGGGCGTGACCGGCCCCGTTCACCGGGATGCCACCCGGTGTCGGTGGGCCCGTTGCCGGCGCGAAAAGGCGCCATGTGGGCCGTCTTGACGGCCAGTTGGGCACTCCCTATGGTCACCGCAGGACGAGGGACATCCTACGTCCTTGCCCATTGGGGGTGACCCATGGCGTACGAGAGCTCAGTGCCGTACCGGGCCGGACCCGAGGGGTACACCAGCTTCCGGATCCCCGCCGTGGTCCGGGCGCGCTCCGGGGACCTCCTTGCCTTCGCCGCAGGCCGGGCTGACCGGACCCGCCGTCCAGGGCGGCGTCCTGCCCCTCGGCGACCACGGCGCGCTGCTCTTCTCCGGGCCGGCGCACCCGTCGGCCCGCGCCTTGATGACCCTGCGCACCAGCCGCGACGGCGGGCTGACCATGGGGGTCCCCCCCGGCGAGCGAAGCCGAGCGTGGGGGAGGACCGCGCACCCCGTCACCGGGCTCCCGGCCGCCTACTCCGACCTCGTCCGCCTCGACCGCGACAGCGTCGGACTGCTCTACGAGACGGGCGACTTCAGCGCCTGCTCGACGATCACCTTCCGCCGCATCCCCGTGGAGGAGCCGACATGACCAGCAACCCCCTGCACCGCAGAACGGTCCTGGGCGGGGCGGCCGCCCTCGCCGCCGGCTTCGCGCTCGCCGGCTGCGGCGACGACGGCGACGGCCGGGCGCCGAAGGAGCGCAAGAAGGGCCAGCAGATCAGCCTGACCTTCTGGTCCTGGGTGCCGGGCATCGACAAGCCCGTCGACCTGTGGAACCGCAAGAACCCGGAGGTCCAGGTCAAGGTCGAGAAGGTGTCGGCCGTCAACGGCCAGCAGTACGCGAAGATGCACGCCGCCATCAAGGCCGGCAACCCGCCCGACCTCGGCCAGATCGAATTCCCGGTGGTCCCCAGCTTCCTCCTCGACAACGGGCTGCTGGACCTCGCCCCGCTCGGCGCCGCCCGTCACAGGGACAAGTTCTCCGGCTGGCAGTGGCAGCAGTCCGTCTTCGGCAAAAGCCTCTACGCCATCCCGCAGGCCTCCGGGCCGATGGGCCTGTTCCTGCGCCAGGACCTCTTCGACAAGTGGGACGTGCCGACCCCGCGGACCTGGGACGAATACGAGACCGCCGCCAAGGCCGTCCGTAGGAAGGGCGCCTGGATCGAGACCTTCGCGCCCACCAACGGCAACCGCTTCGCCGGCCTCGCCTGGCAGGCCGGCGCCAAGTGGTACGCGACGCACGGCGACACCTGGATCGTGCACCTCGACGACGAACCCACCCGCCGGGTCGCCGATTACTGGGAGTCCTTGGTCCGGCAGAAGCTTGTCAAGACCATCCCGGACCGGCAGAACGCCTGGTACAAGGACCTCCAGACCGGCGCCATCCCGGCCTGGGTGGGCGCCAGTTGGGGCGATGCCCTGCTGGTCGGCAACGCGCCGGGCACCAAGGGGAAGTGGCGGGCCGCGCCGCTGCCGCAGTGGAAGGCGGGCGAGCAGGCCTTCGCCAACTGGGGCGGCTCGACCACCGCCGTCTTCGCCAAGGCCCGCTACCCCAAGGACGCCCTGGACTTCGCCGTCTGGCTCAACACCGACCCGGAGTCGGTCAAGCTGCTGATCGAGGGCGGCTACGGCTTCCCCAGCGCCAAGAAGGGCTACGCCACCACCGACCTCGATGTCGACAAGGACTTCTTCGGCGGCCAGGCGTACAGCAAGGTCTTCGCCGACGCCGGCGCGCATGTCGACACCAGCTGGCGGTGGGGGCCCGGCGTGGACACCCTCTATCAGCGGCTCGGCGACGCGTTCACCGACGCGCTCGCCGACGGCAGCTCCTTCCGCTCGGTCCTGACCAAGGTGCAGCACCAGACCCTCGCCGACCTCAAGGGCAAAGGTCTGAAGGTGGCGAGCGGATGAACCGGGAGGTGCTGAGCCGGGACGCCCTGAGCCGGCCGGCGGCGGTCACCCCGCGGCCGGCCCGCCGGAACCGCCGCGGGCCCCGGCGCCGTGCCTCCCGCGGCGAGGCCCGCAACGCCCGCGCCGCGGCCGTGTTCGTGCTGCCCTTCTTCGCCCTCTTCGGCCTCTGCTTCCTCGCCCCGATCGGCTACGCCCTCCACCAGAGCCTGTTCACGACCGAACGGACCGGCCCGCTCGGCCTCGGCGGCCAGGAGCGCGAGGTGTTCGCGGGCCTCGCCAACTACGCCCAGGCGCTCGCCGACGACCGGTTCCTGACCGGTTTCGGCCGGGTGCTGCTCTTCGGTGCCGTACAGATCCCGCTGATGATCGTGCTCGCCACCGCCCTGGCCCTGCTGCTGGAGAGCGCGAGCGCCCGCGCCGTCCCCTTCTTCCGCAGCGCCTTCTTCCTGCCGTACGGCGTGCCCGGCGTGATCGCCTCGATCCTGTGGGGCTTCCTGTACGTGCCGGGTATCAGCCCGCTGGTGAAGATCGCCGACGCCGTGGGCTGGGACCTCGACTTCCTCTCCCGCGGCACCGTCCTGTGGTCCATCGCCAACATCGTGACCTGGCAGTTCACCGGCTACAACATGCTGGTGCTGATCGCCCAGCTCAAGGCCGTACCGGGGGAGTTGTACGAGGCGGCCCGGATCGACGGGGCGAGCGCCTGGCAGGTCGCCCGGCACATCAAACTCCCGCTGATCCGGCCGGCGCTGGTGCTCACCGGTGTCTTCAGCATCATCGGCACCCTCCAGCTCTTCGCCGAACCCATGGTGCTGCGCCCGCTGGCCTCCTCCATCGACTCCGGCTTCACCCCCAACCTGCACGCCTACAGCGAGGCGTTCGTCGGCAACAACCAGCATGCGGCGGCGGCCGAGGCGGTATTGCTCGCGCTGGTGGCGTGCGTGGTGTCCTTCGGCTTTCTGCGGCTGGTCGGCGGGCGCGCGAAGGAGCGCGGATGACCCGGCCCCCGGTCCGCTACCGGATCATCACCGTCTCCCTGCTGACCGTCGCCGCGCTCTACTTCCTGGTCCCCGTCTATTGGCTGGCCGTCTCCGCCACCAAGAACAGCGCCGACCTCTTCGGCACCTTCGGCTTCTGGTTCTCCGACCATCCACGCCCCGTCGCGTACCTGCTCGATGTCCTCACCTACGACCACGGCAGCTACGCCCGCTGGTTCGCCAACTCCCTCTTCTACGCCGGGGCCGGTGCGGTCTGCGCCACCCTGCTGTCCGCCGCGGCCGGCTATGCGCTGGCGAAATTCCCGTTCCGCGGCCGGGAGGCGCTGTTCAACGTGGTGCTCGCCGGGGTGCTGATCCCCGGCACGGCACTGGCCCTGCCGCTCTACTTCCTCTTCAGCGCGATCGGCCTGGCCAACACCTACTGGGCGGTGCTGATCCCCAGCATGGTGAGCCCGTTCGGCGTCTACCTGTGCCGGATCTACGCGGCTGCCGCGGTCCCCGACTCGCTGCTGGAGGCGGCCCGGATCGACGGCGCGGGGGAGGCCCGGATCTTCGGCGGGCTCGGGCTGCGGCTGATGACCCCGGCGCTGGTCACCGTCTTCCTCTTCCAGTTCGTACACATCTGGAACAACTACTTCCTGCCGCTGGTGATGCTCTCGGACTCCGGCCTCTACCCGATCCAGCTGGGCCTGACCTCCTGGACCGGCTACGCCGACCGCCAACCCGTGCTCTACCAGTACACGGTGGGCGGTGCGTTCCTCTCCGTGGTGCCGCTAATGGTGCTGATGACGGTGCTCCAGCGGTACTGGCGCACGGGGCTGACCGAGGGGAGCGTGAAGGCGTGAGGGCGTGAAGGCGTGACGGGGGGGCGGGGTGAGGGGGCGTGACGGGAGGCGGGACGAGGGGGGACGGCGACAGGGTGGCGGGGGTGCGGTGCCTACGCGACCGGGGCGTGGCGCGGCTGTGGCCTGGCCGCTGCGACGGCGTGCGGGGCGTGGCGGCCGCGTGGGCCGGATTGCTGTCGAGGGCATGACCGGCCTGCCTTCGGCGCGTGACAGTATCGCTGTCATGACTACTTCTGACGCTTCCCGGTCCCCGAACGCCGCGACCCGTGCGAAGGCCGCCCTCCAGCGCGACCCCTGGGACCTCCCGGACGTCTCCGGTCTGGTGGTCGGCGTCCTCGGCGGCACCGGTGACCAGGGCCGCGGCCTGGCGTACCGGCTGGCCAGGGCCGGCCAGAAGGTGATCATCGGTTCCCGGGCCGCCGAGCGCGCGCTGACCGCCGCCGGGGAGCTCGGTCTGGGCATCGAGGGCGCGGAGAACGCCGAATGCGCCCGGCGCAGCGATGTCGTGATCGTCGCGGTGCCCTGGGAGGGCCATGCCAAGACCCTTCAGGCGCTCCGCGACGAGCTGGACGGCAAGCTCGTGATCGACTGCGTCAACCCGCTCGGCTTCGACAAGAAGGGCGCTTACGCGCTCAAGCCGGAGGAGGGCAGCGCCGCCGAGCAGGCCGCGGCCCTGCTGCCCGGGGCCCGGGTCACCGCCGCGTTCCACCATCTGTCCGCGGTGCTGCTCCAGGACCCGGAGACCGAGCAGATCGACACCGATGTGATGGTGCTCGGCGAGTCCCGCGCGGACACCGATGTGGTGCAGGCGCTGGCCGCCCGTATTCCCGGTATGCGCGGTGTCTTCGCCGGCCGGCTGCGCAACGCCCACCAGGTCGAGTCGCTGGTCGCCAACCTGATCTCGGTCAACCGCCGCTACAAGGCCCACGCGGGGCTGCGGATCACGGACGTCTGAGGCGGCCCGGTCCGGTGGTGTCGCGGGCTCGAAAAAGCCGCAGGCGCCTCCCCCCACCCCCGAACCCACCCCCGCCCCCTCCCCCGAAGGGGGAGGAGGGGGAGGGGGCGGGGGAAGCGCGGGCATGGGGGACACTGGGGAGGTCCGACCACTCCCGACAGGAGCCGCCCCCATGTCCCTCTTGCCCCCGCCCGGCCCGGCCCGGCGACTCGCCCTGATGGCCCTCGCCGTGTGCGTCCTCTCCGTCGCCGCGGCGGTCGTCGCCTTCGTGGAGGGCAGCTTCGTCGGCGTCGTCTGGATCCTGCTGGCGGGCATCTCCAGCAACATGGCGTGGTTCTACCTCCGCAAGGCGAAGATCCAGCGGTCCGGGGCGGCCGGCTGACGCAGCCGGCTGACGTCCGGCGGCCCGTGCGTCGCCCGGCCGCCGGGAGCCGTCGGAAGCCGCTATCCCTGACGCCGGGCTGTCGGCGCCCCCGCCGTCAGAGCAGGCCGCCCGTCTGCGGGAGCTGCGGTGCGTCCCGCCAGAAGCGGAAGTACTCCTGGCCGATGTAGGTCTCCAGCTCCGAGACGCCGAGCCCGCGCAGGAGCGTATCGACCAGGTCGAAGAACACCCGGTTGACCTCCGGCACCCACAGGAAGGCGAAGACCGCCAGCAGTCCGAACGGCGCGAACGGCTCCACCTGCCGCCGCACCTTCCGTGACAGCCAGGGTTCGAGCACGCCGTAGCCGTCCAGCCCCGGGACCGGCAGGAAGTTCAAGATCGCCGCGGTCACCTGGAGCAGGGCCAGGAAGGCCAGCGCGTAGCGGAACACGGCCGGTACGCCCGCCAGCGCGTGCAGCCAGAACGGGGCCGTGCACACCGCCGCGAAGAGGATGTTGGTCAGCGGCCCGGCCGCCGAGATCAGGCTGTGCCGCCAGCGCCCCCGGATCCGGCCGCGCTCGATGAACACCGCACCGCCCGGCAGCCCGATCCCGCCCATGATCACGAAGATCACCGGCAGCACGATGCTGAGCAGTGCATGGGTGTATTTCAGCGGGTTCAGGGTGAGATAGCCCTTCGCCTCCACCGAGATGTCACCGCTGTGCAGCGCGGTGCGCGCGTGGGCGTACTCGTGCAGACACAGCGAGACCACCCACCCGGACACCACGAAGCAGAACACCGCGACACCGGTGTACTCCCCGAACGTCCCGCTCCACACGGCCCATCCCGACACCGCCATGACGGCGGCAAGCGCGAGGAAGACCGGGCTGACGCGACGGTCGGCGCGCCGGATTGCTGTGGTCATGGTGCGGGCTCCCGGGTTCTGGTGAGGGGCAGCCATGACCGTAACCGCGGCAGGGCGCGCGGCGCACGGCCCCCGCGGAACTGCTGCCTCCGCGGGACCCCTCCTCCCGGTCCCCGTGCCCCGAAAACGAAAGGCGATACCTGCCGCTTCCGCCTTGCACGACAATGGGCCGGTGCATTACGGAATTCTCGGCACCACCCAGGCCGGCCGGGCCGACGGCAGCCCCGTCGCCCTCGGTGGCGCACGCCTGCGCGCGCTGCTCGCCGCCCTCGCGCTGCGACCCGGCCGGGCGCTGTCCCCGGAGTTGCTGATCGGCGACGTCTGGGGCGCGGACCCGCCCGCCGACGCGGCCGGTGCGCTCCAGGCACTGGTCGGCCGGCTGCGCCGCGCCCTGGGCCATGCCGAGATCGCCTCGGTCGACGGCGGCTACCGGCTGTGTGCCGAGCCCGACGCCGTCGATCTGCACCGCTTCGAACGGCTCGCGGCGGAGGGCAACCGGGCGCTGGCCGAAGCGGATCCGGCCCGGGCCGCCGCCCTGCTCGATGACGCCCTGGCGCTCTGGCGCGGTCCGGCCCTCGCCGATCTCCCGGACGCGGGCGTCGAGGTGGCCCGCGCCGAGCGCCGCCGGCTGGACGCCCAGTGCACCCGCCTCGCCGCCGATCTCGCCCTCGGCCGGGCCGCCCAGGCGCTGCCCACGCTCCTCGCGCTGTGTGAGGACCACCCCCTCGACGAGCCCCTCCAGGCCCTGCGGCTGCACGCCCTGCGCGCCGCCGGCCGTACCGCGGAGGCCCTGGCGGCCTACGAGGAGATACGCATCGGCCTCGCCGAACGCCTCGGCGCCGACCCGGGCCCGGAACTGCGCACCCTGCACGCGGAGCTGCTCCGGCCCGCGCCACCGCAACCGCCGGTGAATCCCCTGCCGCCGCTGATACCCGGCGCCCCGGCCACCGCCCTCACCGGCCCCGCCCCGAACGGGACCGGCACCGGCACGCCGTACGGCACGACCCCGCCGTACGGCGCCGCCACGTCGTACGGCACCGCCACCGCCCACGGCATCGGGACCCTCCACACCGGACCCCACCGCCACGAAACCCACCCCGCCCCTCACTCCCACCCCCGCACCGGCAACCTCCGGCCCCGGCTCACCTCCTTCGTCGGGCGGGACAGCGATCTGGCGGCGATCCGTGACGATCTGGCCGCGCACCGGCTGGTGACGCTGCTGGGCCCCGGTGGCGCCGGGAAGACCCGGCTGTCGCAGGAGGGCGCCGAGACCGCAGCGGCCGCCTCGCCGGAGGCCTGGCCGCACGGCGTATGGCTGGCCGAACTGGCGCCGGTGGACGATCCGCAGACCGTGCCCGAGGCGGTGCTGACCGCGCTCGGCGCCCGCGAGACCGTCGTCCGCGGCACCACGGCGGACGGTCTGCGCGCCGCCGCCGACCCGACGGCGCTGGACCCGCTCGCCCGGCTCGCCGAGCACTGCGCGGGACGCCGGATGCTGCTCGTCCTCGACAACTGTGAGCATGTGATCGACGCCGCGGCCGAGCTCGCCGAACGGCTGCTGGCCGACTGCCCCGGGGTGACGGTGCTGGCCACCAGCCGGGAGCCGCTGGCCGTACCGGGCGAGGTGCTGCGGCCGGTCGAGCCGCTGCCGGACCCGGTCGCGCTGCGGCTGCTCGCCGACCGCGGGGCCGCCGCCCGCCCCGGCTTCCGGGTGGCGGACGACCCGGAAGCCTGCACCGAGATCTGCCGGCGGCTGGACGGGCTGCCGCTCGCCATCGAACTCGCCGCCGCCCGGCTGCGGTTGCTCTCGCCACGGCAGCTGGCCGACCGCCTCGACGACCGGTTCCGCCTGCTGACCAGCGGCAGCCGGACCCTGCTGCCCCGGCAGCAGACGCTGCGCGCCGTCGTGGACTGGTCCTGGGAACTGACCGATGAGCCCGAACGGGCCGTGCTGCGGCGGCTGTCCGTCTTCGCCGGCGGGTGTGATCTGGCCGCCGCGGAGGAGGTGTGCGCGGGCGACGGGGTCGACGGCCGCGAGGTGGCCGGGCTGCTCGGCTCACTGATCGACAAGTCGCTGGTGGTGGCGGCGCCGGCCGGCGAGGCGGACGGCGCCGGCCACGCCGCCGGCAGCGGTGGGCAGATGCGCTACCGGCTGCTGGAGACCGTGGGGGAGTACGCCGGGGAGCGGCTGGACGAGGCGGGGGAGCGGGCCGCGGCCGAGCGCCGCCATCTCGTCGCCTACCGTGAACTGGCCCGTACCACCGACCCGTTGCTGCGCGGGCCCGGCCAGCGCGCCGGTATGGAGCGGCTGGAGCTGGAGCACGACAATCTGCGCACCGCGCTGCGCCGCGCCCTGGCCGCCGGGGACGAGCACGAGGCCCTGTGTCTGGTGCTGTCCCTCCAGTGGTTCTGGTCGCTGCGGGACCACCGCAGCGATGCCCTGCACTGGGCGACCGCGGCCGCCGCGCTCGGCCCCAACCCCTTTGCCGCGCCCGCCGAACCCGCCCCCGACCTGCACGAGCGTCCCATCGACGGACCGCCGCCGCTGGCTCCCGAACAGCTGCTGGAGGCCCGCCGTGAGGTCCGGCTGGTCGCGCTCGCCAGCATGGACAGCGAGCTCGCGGCGCTGCGCGATCCGGTGTTGAAGGAGGAGCTGGCGGGGATGCTCGCCGCCTACCGCCCCGGCATGCCGCAGACCTGCAAGGTGCCCGGCGTGATGTGGTTCTACGCGGTGATGGTCACCGGGCAGGTCGACGAGCTGGCGGAGCTGGTCGACGGCGCGGTGCGGGCCTGCCGCGACTTCGGCTACGAGTGGGAGCTGGCCTACGTCCTCCAGCTGCGTTCCAAGGTCTTCAACGACCATCCGGGCGGGCTGGCGCAGGCGGCCCAGGATGCCGACGAGGCGCTGCGGCTCTTCCGCCGGATCGGCGATGCCTGGGGCGCGGCCGAGGCGCTGTCGGGGCGCGGCGAGAGTCATGAGCGGCGCGGTGCGTACGGGGCGGCGGCGGACGACTACCGGGCGGCGATGGTGTATGCCGAGGACCTGGGCGCCCACGGCCAGATCCTGCTGCTGCGCTGCCGGCTGGGCGCCGTGCTGATCGAGGACGGCCAGGCGGAGGCCGGTGAGCGGATGCTGCGCGAGGTGCTGGCCGATGCCGCGAAGGGCAACAGCGGCCGGGACACCGAGCCGTTCGCGCGGTTGACCCTCGCGATGTGGCTGGTGGTGACGGGGCGTCTCCAGGAGGCGCGGGCGGAACTCCGGCGCGTCGACGAGTTGTTCACCCCGCGCGCCCCCGATGTGTTCGCCGGGATGCTGCAGGCCCTGCTGATCTCGCTGGATGTGGACGAGGGGCGCCGGGAGGCACTGCTGCCGAGGTTCCGGCAGGCCATGGAGCTGATGCAGGACTCCATGGCGCGGATGGTGGCGCCGGACCTTCCGGTGGTGCAACTCCTCACCGGAGCACGGGTGTTGCTGGCCGAGCGCGGCGCCGCGGCGGGCCGGGACGCGGCACGTCTGGTGGGTGCGTACGACGCGCTGCGGGCGGACGGCCAGGTGCCGCCGCAGATCGTCCGCAGGGACCGGGTCCGGACCGAGGCGGCGGCACGGGCGCTGGTGGGCGATGCGGCGTATGCCCGTGCGTACACCGAAGGCAGTGGCCTCTCCCTCGGGGAGGCCACCGCCCTCATCTGACGCGAGCCGGGCGAAAGGCCGTCCCGCGGGGAAGCCCCCCCCGCGGGACGCACGTCAGGTCTTCGTACGGAACTTCCGTACCGCGAGCGGCATGGTGACCGCCGTGATGGCGACCGCCCAACCGAGCGTGACCAGCGTCGGGTGCGCCACCGCGCCCTCGCCGTTGACCAGCGCACGGGCCGCGTCCGCCAGGTTGGAGACCGGATTGACCTGGGTGAAGCCCTCCAGCCAGCCGGGCATCGACGTCGGCGGCGCGAAGATCGACGAGCCGAACTGGAGCGGCATCAGCACCACCATCGCCATGCCCTGGACCGCTTGCGGGGTCTTCACGGCGAGCCCCAGCAGGATGAAGATCCACATCAGGGCCGCACCGAAGACCGTGGACAGCGCGATCGCCCCGGCGAACTCCAGTACGCTGCCCCGGATTTCCAGACCCAGCAGAAAGCCCATGCCGAGCAGGATCGCGGTGGCGACCAGCATCCGGCCGATCTCGACGACGATCTTGGCTATCAGGACCGAGGACCGGGCGATGGGCATCGTCCGGAAACGGTCCATCACCCCCTTGCGGAAGTCCTCGTTGACGCCCGTGCCCACCGCCATCGCGATGTTCATGCCCATCATCGCCATCATGCCGGGCACCAGGCGCTGGATGTATTCGTGCTGATTGTCCTTGCCGGCGATGGCGCCGCCGAAGACGTAGGTGAACAGCAGGATGAAGATGACCGGCATCAGCAGGACATCGAACATCGACTCCGGGTCCTGCTTGATCTGGAGGGCGTTGCGGCGCACCAGGGCGCCGATGTGCCGCAGATTGGCGCGGAGCCCGATCCGGCCCTCGTCGGCCCCGGCCTTGCCGAGCGGCGCCGTCATCGTCGCGGCACTCATGCCGATACCTCCGCGTACTGCTGGTCCATGTCGTCCTCGGATACGTCGGCCCGGGAGGTCTTCTGGCCGGTGATGGCCAGGAACACCTCGTCCAGGCTGGGCAGATGGGTGCTGATCCCGGCGAGCGTGAAACCCTGCCGGCTGAGCAGACCGACCACCTCGGTCAGCTGCTCGTCGCTGATGATCGGCACGTTGACCACACCCCCGTGGTGGTCAGCGGTGGCGCCCGCGATGCCGTCCAGCCCGGCCTGCTCGATGACGGTGACCACCCGGCCCAGTTCGCTCTCGTCCGACGGCTGGATCTGCAGCGTCCGCCCGCCGACCTTGGCCTTCAACTCGTCGACCCGGCCCTCGGCGATCACCCGGCCGCGGTCGATCACCGTCAGCTCGTTCGCCAGCTGCTCGGCCTCTTCCATGTACTGGGTGGTCAGCAGCACCGTCGCGCCCTCGCGCACCATCCGCTGGACCTCCTCCCACACCTCGTTACGGGTACGGGGGTCCAGACCGGTGGTCGGCTCGTCCAGGAACAGCACCGCCGGCCGGCCGATCATCGAAGCGGCCAGGTCGAGCCGGCGGCGCATACCGCCGGAGTACTTGGCGGCGGGCCGCTTGGCGGCGTCGGTCAGCGAGAAGCGCTCCAGCATCTCGTCCGCCCGCCGGCGGGCGTCCTTGCGGGACAGATCGAGCAGCCGCCCGATCATGTAGAGGTTCTCCCAGCCGGAGAGCTTTTCGTCGACCGAGGCGTACTGCCCGGTCAGCCCGATCGTGCGGCGCAGCGCCCGGGGCTGGCGCACCACGTCGAAGCCGGCCACCACGGCCCGGCCGGCGTCCGGCACCACGAGGGTGGACAGGCAGCGCACCAGCGTCGTCTTCCCGGCACCGTTGGGGCCGAGCACCCCGAGCACGGTGCCTTCCTTCACGTTCAGGTCCACCCCGTCAACGGCCTTCACCGCGCCGAAGTGCTTGACCAGACCGCGCACCTCCACGGCGTTGCCGCCCTTGGTGGATATCTTCTGTCGCGTCATGTCTTCAAAGGTGCCAGCGGCCACCGACAGGGCGCCGATAGGGCGCCGACAGCGGGGCCGGCGCCCCCTACAGCGGGCCGATGGAACACGGGCTCCGGAGCCTGGCGGCCACCTCTCCCGACCGCTTCCGTGCCGACCTCGGGCATTTCGCCCGGCTCCACCGCATCCCCTTGCTTGTACCCCCGCTCTGCGGGCGGGGCGTGAACTTCGGCAGCAGCGGCGCCGCCAACTCCCACGACCCGTCCGGCACAAGCCGACCGGACAGATCGACAGCCACAGGGGAATGTCCGGCCTTCTTACATTCCTCTCACAACTGTGCGGCACCGTGCGGTTCATGGCGACCAAACGAATTGCTGTCGGTGTCGGAATTCTCGTGGCGTTGGGCCTGACGGGCGCGGCAGCGGTGGCCTCCGGGGCTCCCGCTCCGGTGTCCGGAAAGGCTTCCGCCGCAGCGCCCGGAAAGAAGGCGAAGAACTATCTTTACGCCTCCATCGGGGATTTCGACGCAAATGTGATGCCGTTGATCGATCGTCCCGATGTCGCCGGCGTGCAGCTGGTGGTGCCGTGGAAGGCGCTGGAGCGGAAGAAGAATCAGTATGACTTCTCGGAGATCGACCGGGCGCTGAACGCTCTGCAGTCCCGCCACAAGAAGCTGTTCATCCAGGTCCAGGACCGGTTCTTCGCGCTGCCGGCGAGGCTCCCGGACTATCTGTTGAAGGATCCGGAGTACAAGGGAGGCGCGGCTCCGACAAAGAACGAGAACGGCCTCGGTCCCGGTGAGCCCGGGGCGGTCGCGGCGCAATGGAACCCGCAGGTGCGGGGCCGTTTCCAGCAGCTGCTGAAGGCGATGTCACAGCGGTTCGACGGTCGCCTCGCCGGGGTGAACCTGCCGGAAACCGCTACCGAGGTGGACACCGAGAAGGACCACACCGGCTACAGCGACGACGCCTACTTCAAGGCGGAACTCGACAACATGGCCTACGGCAAGAAGGTCTTCACCAAGACGCCGTTCATCCAGTACGTCAACTTCTGGCCCGGTGAATGGAACAACAGCCGCACGTACATGAGCCGCACCTTCGAGTTCGCCAAGGCGCACGGGATCGGCCTGGGGGGACCGGACATCCTGCCGGACCGCCCGGCGCAGATGGAGAACGCGTACCCCTTCTTCAAGAAGTACCGGGGGCAGCTCCCCATGGTGGCCATGGCCGTGCAGGAACCCGACTTCCAGTACAAGAACCCCAAGACGAAGAAGCCGTACACCCGGCAGGAGTTCACCGACTTCGGCACGAACACCCTCGGAGCCGACGTCATCTTCTGGGCCACAAGCGCGCCCTGGCTCCACCAGCCGACGGCACGATAGAGCTCCCATCCCTCGCGGCTGGGGAAGGCGCGGACTGCGCCGATTCCTCGGTCTCCATCGGCAGCTGCTAGCGACGCCGGAACAAACGTCCCCCGTCGGGTCCGGGGCTGCCGGACCCGACGGGGGACGTGGACGCGGCTGATGGCGGGTCCGGCAGTCGTCAAGGCTCCCTAGTGGAAGGTGTGCTCCTCGGCCGGAAACGCGCCCCCCACGACCTCCTCCGCGAACGCCTTGGCCGCGCCGCCGAGCAGTGCGCGCATGTCGAGGTACTGCTTGACGAACTTCGGGACCCGGCCGGCGGTCATGCCGGCCATGTCGGTCCACACCAGGACCTGCGCGTCGCAGTCCAGGCCGGCGCCGATGCCGACGGTGGGGATGTAGAGCGATCGGGTGACCTCGGCGGCCAGCTCGGCGGGGACGGCCTCCAGGACGACCGCGAACGCACCGGCGTCCTGGACCGCCTTGGCGTCCCGCAGCAGCTGCTGGGCCGCCTCCTCGCCGCGGCCCTGGACGGGGTAGCCGCCGAAGGCGTTGACCGACTGGGGGGTCAGGCCGACGTGTGCCATCACCGGGATGCCGGCGGAGACCAGCAGTTCCACCTGCTCGGCGGAGCGCTCACCGCCCTCCAGCTTGACGGCGCCCACCCCGGCTTCCTTCACCAGCCGGGTGGCGCTGCGCAGCGCCTGTACCGGGCCTTCCTGGTACGAGCCGAACGGCAGGTCGCCGACGACGAGTGCGCGCTTGGTGCCCCGGACGACCGCCGCGGACAGCAGGGTGATCTCGTCCATGGTGACCGGCACGGTGGATTCGTAGCCGAGGTGGCAGTTGCCCATCGAGTCGCCGACGAGCAGGACGGGAATCCCGGCCTCGTCGAAGACGGAGGCGGTCATCGCGTCGTAGGCGGTGAGCATCGGCCACTTCTCGCCGCGCTCCTTGGCGGCGGCGATATCGCGGACGGTGACCCGGCGCGATCCGGTGCCTCCGTAGAGCGACTTGTCGACCGGCTTCTGGGCAGGCGAAAGCTGCGTCATGGTGACGGCTCCTGTTCATCATCTCGAGGCACCCTGACGGCGTCCCCGGACTCCCCTCCATGCTGGCACGGCCCGCGCACAAAGGAAAAGGGAGCGGGCGCAAGCCGGCCCGTTCACCCGGAGGAGGGGACGCGCCCGCGGCTGCCTCCAATACGGAACGGTGCCGTATCGGAAGCCGTAGGGTGCCCGGCATGGCCACCTCACCCCCCGCCCCGGACGCACCGCAGGACCGCCAGGTCCCGGACCGCATCCACCGCCGCCGCTGGGCGATCCTGTCCACCCTCATGCTCAGCCTGCTGATCGTGGTGCTGGACAACTCGATCCTCAACGTCGCCATGAAGACGATCGCCACCCCGGCCCCGGCCGGCCTCGGCGCCACGCAGAGCGAGCTGGAGTGGGCGATCAACTCCTACACCCTGGTCTTCGCCGGTCTGCTGTTCACCGCGGGTCTGCTCGGCGACCGTGTCGGCCGGAAGAAGATCCTGCTCTTCGGGCTGGCCGTCTTCGGCGCCGGGTCGGTGCTGGCCGGGGTCTCCGGCTCGCCCGCCGAGCTGATCACCTTCCGGGCCGTGATGGGCCTGGGCGGCGCCTTCGTCATGCCGGCCACCCTCGCCATCCTGATGAACGTCTTCGAGCGGGACGAGCAGCCCCGGGCGATCGGTATCTGGGCCGGCGGGGTGGGCATCGCCATCGCGGTCGGCCCGATCGCCGGCGGGCTGCTGCTGGACCACTTCTGGTGGGGCTCGGTCTTCATGATCAACGCGCCGATCGTGCTGCTGTCGCTGGTGGCGATGGTGGTCCTGGTGCCCGACTCCAGGGACCCGCACCCCGGCCGGATGGACCCGTTCGGGGTGCTGCTGTCCGTCGTCGGGCTGGTCCTGCTGGTCTACGGCATCATCAAGGGCGGTCAGCTCGCCGACTTCTCCGACCCGGAGGTGGTCGGCACGGTCGCCAGCGGTCTGCTGGTGCTGACCGTCTTCGTGCTGCACCAGAAGCACAGCGACCATCCGTCCATCGACATCAGCTACTTCCGTACGCCCGCCTTCTCGGCCGCCATCGCCGCCATCGCGCTGGTCTTCTTCGCGCTGATGGGGGTCTCGTTCTTCGCCGTCTTCTACATCCAGAGCGTGCGCGGCTTCAGCCCGCTCCAGGCCGGGCTGCTGTTCCTGCCGCTGGCCGCCGCCCAGCTGCTCTTCGCGCCGCGGGCCCGGCTCGCCGTGGACCGCTACGGCGCCCGCGCGGTGTGCACCTTCAGCATGTTCGTGGTGGCCGACACCATGCTGGGACTGCTGTTGCTGAACGAGGAGACCCCGATCTGGATCATGGAGGCGCTGCTCTTCCTCCAGGGCGCCGGGATGGCGCACATCATGCCGCCGGCCACCGTCGCGGTCATGCAGTCGCTGCCGCGGGAGAAGGCCGGCTCCGCCTCGGCGCTCAACAATGTCTTCCGGCAGGTCGGCGGCACCCTGGGCGTCGCCGTCCTCGGCTCGCTGCTGTCGACGAGCTACCGCGACGGCATCGAGGACACCCTCGACGCGGTGCCGGGACTGCCGGACGCCGCCCGGCACGCGGCCGGCGAATCCATCGAGGCCACCCTCGGTCTCGCGGACCGGATGGGCCCGGCCGGCCGGCCGCTGGCCGCCGCTGCCGACGATGCCTTCGTCCACGCCATGCATGTCACCGCGCTCGGTTCGGCCGTCGTCGCGCTGGTCGGGGCGCTGGTGAGCGTGCTGTTCCTGCCGGGCAAAATGGGGCCGGCGCCGCAGGCGGCGGAGCCCCTGGAAGAGCGGAAGGCGGGCGCGGAGAGATGAGCCGGGCGGCGGAGCACCCCGAGGGCGCGGCAGCCGGGGGGCGGCCGGGCCCGGCGGCCCCCGCGGGCCGCGGCCGGCCGCGCAGCGCCGCCGCCGACTCCGCCATCATCGAGGCCGTCCTGCGTCTGATCGAGGACGGGGCCTCCATAGGCGAGTTGTCCATGGAGGGCATCGCCCGCGCGGCGGGCGTCGGCAAGGCCACGGTCTACCGCCGCTGGTCCGGCAAGAGCGCGCTGCTGCTCGACGTGATGCGGTCCCTGGACGTCCCCGGCCCGCCGCCGGGCGGGGACTCGGTGCGCGACGATCTGGTCGCCCTGCTGGAGTTCCTGCGCCGCCGCGGACTCGCCAAGCGCGGCTCCGCGCTGCTGCGCACCCTCGTCAGCCATGTGCAGACGCAGCCGGAGCTGTGGGCGGAATATCACGACACGGTGGTACGGGCCCGCCGCGAGGCGCTGCTCGGGGTGCTGCGGCGCGGGGTGGCGAGCGGCGAGATCCGCGCCGACCGCGATCTGGAGGTGCTCGCCGATCTCTTCGTCGGCCCGATGCTGTCCCGCGCCCTCCTCCATGAGTGGAAGGAACTGCCCGAGGGCCTTTCGGCGGATATCGTCGACACGGTCCTGGAGGGCGTACGGCCGACGGCGGACACGGCGGGCTGAACGCCCCGGCACCCGCGCCGGGTTGAACGCACCGTCAGCTCCCGTAGGACGGGCGGGAAACCACTGGTGAACAGGTGCGGGCCCCGTCGGCGGAGGCCGCCACCAGCTCCGCCGTATGACCGGATCATGCCCGTTCTGTCACAGCCGATGTGACAACCCCCGGGGCCGGAACCCGGACCCGTCACCGGGCCGTCCTCACTTCTAAGAAAGCCCATTACGGACCATCGCCTAGGGTCGGAGATCCAGGTGAGGCGCAGCGACGCAAGGTAGTGAGGACAGCGACATGGCGCAGGCATATATGACGGAGCCGGGACAGGGGCACACCCCCGGGCAGGCCGGTTCCCGGGCCGAACGCCTGCGGAACTGGTGGCGCCCCGAGGGCACCTGGCGGCGCGGCCTGGTGCTCGCGGTGCTCGCCATCCTGCTCGGGCTGCTGATGATTCTGCACGCGGAGGTCCCCAACACCCCGGGAAACTGGGGCAGTCTGCTGGAGACCTTCCTGCCGTGGGTGGGCCTGGGCATCCCGCTGCTGCTCATCGCCGCGGTGCTGCGCCGCTCGGCGAGCGCGCTGGTCGCCCTGGTGCTGCCGGCCTTCGTGTGGGTCAACCTCTTCGGGGGCCAGGTCACCGACAAGGCCGGTGAGGGCGGCAACCTCACCGTGCTCACCCACAACGTCAATGTCGCCAACCCCGATCCGGCGGGCACCGCCAAGGACCTTGTGGCGTCCGGCGCCGATGTGG
Organism: Streptomyces sp. NPDC029466; assembly: GCF_055574515.1. Classification (NCBI taxonomy): domain Bacteria; kingdom Bacillati; phylum Actinomycetota; class Actinomycetes; order Kitasatosporales; family Streptomycetaceae; genus Streptomyces; species Streptomyces sp. NPDC029466. The sequence goes on along the minus strand of NZ_JBVHZH010000001.1, from coordinate 58,216 downwards.
TGGCCCTGGAGGAGCTCTCCGGCAACGCCCTGTCGACCTACCGTCAGGAGCTGGCGAAGGCGTATCCGTACCACACGATCGAGGGCACGGTCGGTCTGTGGAGCAAGCGTCCGCTGACCGACACCCGGCCGGTGGACACCAAGATGGGGTGGAACCGCGCGCTGCGGGCCACCGTCACCGCCGCCGACGGCCAGCAGGTCGCGGTGTACGTCGCCCATCTGCCGTCGGTGCGGGTCAACGCCGCGAAGGGCTTCACCGCCAACCGGCGCGACGCCAGCGTCGCGGCACTGGGCGAGGCGATCGCCGCCGACCCGGTGAAGAAGGCCGTACTCCTCGGCGATCTCAACGGCACCATGAACGACCGCTCGCTGGCCCCGGTCACCTCCCAGATGCGCTCCGCCCAGGGCGCCGCGGGTGACGGCTTCGGCTTCAGCTGGCCGGCGGCGTTCCCGATGGCCCGGATCGACCAGATCATGATGAAGGGGATGGACCCGGTCAAGGCCTGGGTGCTGCCCTCGACCGGCAGTGACCACCTTCCGGTCGCGGCGTCGGTGAAGATCTGACGGACGGCGGGGCGCGCGGCCGACGGAGAGCGGAAACGGGTTCGTCACGCCCCGTTCTCCGGGCGGAATACTGGGCCTTAGAGACTTTGTTCCGTAAGAGAACTTATTGCTTACGGTCCGCTGTCCGCGTGCCCGCCGCACGCAACACCCCGAAAGGTCTTTCATGCCCTTGGCTCTGCTCGCGCTCGCGATCTCGGCCTTCGGTATCGGCACCACGGAGTTCGTGATGATGGGCCTGCTGCCCAACGTCGCGGACGATCTGGGCACCTCGGTGCCCACCGCCGGCTACCTCGTCTCCGCCTATGCCCTCGGCGTCGTCATCGGCGCCCCGCTCCTGACCGCCCTCGGCTCCCGTATCCCGCGCAAGCGGATGCTGGTCTGGCTGATGGCGGTCTTCACGGTCGGCAACCTCGCCTCCGCCCTGGCCCCCACCTTCGGGCTGCTGGTCGCCGGGCGGCTGCTGGCCGGCCTGCCGCACGGGGCGTTCTTCGGCGTGGGCGCGGTGGTCGCCGCCCGGCTGGTGCGGGAGGGCCGCCAGGCCCGCGCGGTCGCCACGATGTTCCTCGGGCTGACCATCGCCAACATCATCGGGGTGCCCGCCGCGACCCTCCTGGGCCAGCGGTTCGGCTGGCGCGCCACCTTCCTCATCGTGGCCGCCATCGGCCTGGTCGCGATGGCCGCCCTGGCCCGGCTGGTTCCCCCGCTGCCGGCCGACGAGCGCACCGGCCTGGGCCGCGAGCTGCGGGCGCTGGGCAACCGCCAGGTGCTGCTCGGCCTGCTCACCACCGTCTTCGGCTTCGCCGGGATCTTCGCCGTCTACAGCTACCTCGCGTCGATGATGACCGAGGTCACCGGCTTCGCGGAGGGCTCGGTCCCGCTGGTCCTCGCCCTCTTCGGCATCGGGATGACGCTCGGCGCGCTGGCCGCGGGCCCGCTCACCGACCGGGCCCTGCGCCCGACCCTGTACGGCTCGCTGGCCGCCCTGGCCCTCGTCCTGACGGCCTTCCACTTCACCGCCCAGGTGAAGGGGGCGGCACTGGCCACGGTCGTCGTCATCGGTGCCGTCGGCTTCCTGACCACCACGCCGCTCCAGATGCTGGTCATGAACAAGGCCCAGCAGGCTCCGACGCTGGCCGCCGCCTCCAACCAGTCCGCCTTCAACCTCGCCAACGCCGGCGGCGCCTGGGTCGGCGGCCTGGCCCTGGCGGCCGGCTGGGGCTGGACCTCCCCGACGCTGGTCGGCGCGGTGCTGGCGGCCCTCGGCCTGGCCGTCGCCCTCGTGGCCGGTCTCCTGGACCGCGGCGACCGGGACCCGTCCCGGATCGTGGCCCGCAGCGGCGAGGCGGAGACGGAGCGGACCACCGGCGCGGCGGTGCCGGCCGGGGACCGCGCCGGCTGACCGCGCACGGACGCCCCGCGGGGGCGGGCGGGTCGGTCACTCACCCCGCCGCCCTCACCTGACGCCCCATCAGGCCCCTTCCCGCCAGTGGTTGGTGATCGGCAGCCGGCGGTCCTTGCCGAAGCCCTTCGCGGAAATCTTGGGGCCGGGCGGGTACTGGCGGCGCTTGTACTCGGCGTGGTCGACCATCCGCAGCACCCGCGTCACCAGCTCGGCGTCGAAGCCCTGGGCGACGATCTCCTCCCGGCCGTGGTCGCGGTCGACATACAGCTCCAGGATGCGGTCCAGGACGGCGTAGTCGGGGAGCGAGTCGGTGTCGACCTGGCCGGGGCGGAGTTCGGCGCTCGGGGGCTTGCTGAGGGTGTTCTCCGGGATCGGCGGGGTCTGCCCGCGGTCGGCGGCGGCCTGGTTGCGCCAGCGGGCCAGCTGGTAGACGACGGATTTGTAGACGTCCTTGATGGGGCCGTAACCGCCCACCGAGTCGCCGTAGAGGGTCGAATAGCCGCAGGCCAGCTCGGACTTGTTGCCGGGCGCGAGGACCAGATGGCCCTCCTGGTTGGAGATGGCCATCAGGGTGGTGCCCCGGAGGCGCGACTGGAGATTCTCCTCGGCCAGGCCGGTCAGCGGCAGCGCGGCCATGTAGGCGTCGAACATCGGGCCGATCGGCACCGTACGGAAGGACAGGCCCGTACGGCGGGCGAGTTCGGCGGCGTCGGTGAGGGAGTGCTCCGACGAATAGCGGGACGGCATCGCCACCGCATGCACCTGTTCCGCCCCCAGCGCGTCACAGGCCAGGGCGGCGACCAGCGCGGAGTCGATCCCGCCGGAGAGCCCGAGCACCACACTGCGGAAGCCGTTCTTGGCGACGTAGGCCCGCAGGCCGACGACCAGCGCGGTGTAGATCTCCTCCAGGTCGGGGAGGCGCTCGGCCCGGCCGCCGGGGGTCTCGGGAGGGTAGGGCGGCAGCGGGTCGGGGGAGAGGGTGACATGGGTGACGCGCAGCCCGTCGTCCAGGACCCCCGAGGGGGGCTCGGGCGCCGCGGCCGGCAGGTCCAGATCGACCAGCACACAGCCCTCAGCGAACTGCGGCGCCCGCGCGATCACCCCGCCGTCCTTGTCGACCACGATCGAGTCGCCGTCGAAGACCAGCTCGTCCTGCCCGCCGATCATCGCCAGATAGGCGGTGGTGCAGCCGGCCTCCTGGGCCCGCCGGCGGACCAGCTCCAGCCGGGTGTCGTCCTTGTCCCGCTCGTACGGTGAGGCGTTGACCGACAGCAGCAGCCCGGCGCCCGCGCTGCGCGCCGCCGGCACCCGTCCGCCGTCCTGCCACAGGTCCTCGCAGATGGCCAGCGCGACATCCACCCCGTGCACCCGTACGACGGGCAGCGTGTCGCCGGGGACGAAGTAGCGGAACTCGTCGAAGACGCCGTAGTTGGGCAGGTGGTGCTTGGCGAAGGACAGCGCGACCTCGCCGCGGTACAGCACGGCGGCGGCGTTCTGCGGGGCGCCCGCGGGACGGCCGTAGCGCGGGGTGGCCTGCGTACCGTGATCGAGATAGCCGACGATCACCGGCAGCTCGCCCAGCCCCTGCTCGGCCAGCCGGGCGGCCAGCGTCCGCAGCGCGGCGCGGCTCGCCTCGACGAAGGAGCGGCGCAGCGCGAGGTCCTCGACGGGGTAGCCGGTCAGCGCCATCTCGGGGAACGCGACGAGGTGGGCGCCCTGGCCGGCGGCGTGCCGGGTCCAGCGCAGGATCGTCCCGGCGTTCTGGTCGAGGTCGCCGACACAGGAATCGATCTGATTGAGGGCGAGACGAAGTTGAGGCACCCCGCCAGTCTAATCGTCTTTCTGACGCAATGGGGGTGGAGCGGTACCGGCGGCGCCGCGGACGTGACCGGCGGCGTCGGCTCGCCCCCTGCGCCGGCCCCTAATCCTTGAGGTAGCCGAGCACCGTCATCATCCCCGACTCCGAGTGATAGACGTTGTGGCAATGGACCATCCACAGCCCGGGGTTGTCGGCGTCGAAGTCGACATCGAGGCTGCGTCCCGGCAGCACGATCGCGCTGTCCTTGCGGGGCCCGCCGTTCGGCAGCGCGAAGTGGTGCCCGTGGATGTGTACGGGGTGCCACATCCGGGTGTGGTTGCGGATGGCGAGCCGCACCCGCTCACCGGCCCGGATCGGGTCCCGGTGGGACGGTGAGTACTGCCGCCCGTTGATCGCCCAGTCGAACTTGTCCATGGAGCCGGTGAGCTTCAGCTCGACGGTGCGGTCGGGGCGGCGGGACACCGCCCGTGCGCTCTCGGCCGCCCGGAGCCGGTACGCGGACAGCAGCCGGCCGTCCAGCTCCTCGGGCCGGGTGGACTCCCCGGGTGCCTCGCCGCCGCCGGTACGCAGCACGGCCCGGGCCGTGTGCTTCTTGCCCTCGGCGAGCGCGGTCAGCGGGAAGACGCCGTCCTTGGCCGTGACCAGGACGTCGAAGCGCTCACCCATGCCGAGCAGCAGCGCCTCGGTCTCGGCGTGCTCGACGGGGAAGCCGTCGGCGTGCGTCACGGTCATGGCGTGGCCGCCGAGCGCGACCCGGTAGGCGGTGTCGGCGCCCGCGTTGAGGAAGCGGATCCGGATGCGGTCGCCGGGCTTGGCGCGGAAGGTCTCCGCGTCCTTGGCGAGCCGGCCGTTGATGAGGTGGTACGGGTAGTCCACATCGCCCGCGTCGCCGCCGAGCAGCTTGCTGTAGGAGCCGGTCAGCATCCGCGACGGGCCGCCGCCGGGCTCGGAGCCCGCGGCGGGCGCGCCGTGCTCCCCGCCGTTCTCGCCCTCGTCCATGTGCATGCCCCCGTGGCCCGCCTTGCCGCCCATGCCCCGGTTCAGTTCGGCGAGCACGCTGTCCGGGGTGCTGCCGTCCACCCCGTCGACCCAGTCGTCCAGCACGACGACCCACTCCCTGTCGTAGGAGAGCGGCTCCTTGGGGTCCTCGACGATCAGCGGTGCGTACAGCCCGCGGTCCTGCTGGACGCGGGAGTGCGGGTGCAGCCAGTAGGTGCCGGGGTGGGTGACCGCGAACCGGTAGGGGAAGGAGGCGCCGGGCAGGACGGGCCGCTGGGTGAGGGTGGGGACCCCGTCCATGTCGTTGCGCAGCGCCAGTCCGTGCCAGTGCACGGAGGTGGACTGCGGCAGATGGTTGACGAGGGTCATGGCGAGCGTGTCGCCCGCCGTGACCCGGATTTCCTTGCCGGGCAGCGCCTCGCCGTACGCCCAGGTGTCGACGGTGTGGCCGCCCAGGTCGATGTGGGCCGGGGCGGCGGTCATGGTGAACTCGCGCACCGGTCCCGGGCTCCGCTTGCGCTCGGCCTCGACGACCTCCGGGCCGTCCGGCGCGACATAGTCGGACGGGGTGGGGCGCTGTGGCCCGTGGGCGTGGTCCCTGCCGTCCGTGCCCGTGTGCGGGCCGGAGCTGAGGTCGCCGGCGGCACGGGCGGCCAGCAGACCGCTGCCGACCACGGCGATACCCGCGCCGAGCAGGGCGCGGCGGGAGTGCGTACGCATAGAGAAGCACCTCGTGACGGTGTCGCTGGGTGAGGGGGGACGGGCGGCGGGGGCACTGCCGCGGACTCCGGCGGGCGTCGGCGGCAGGGCGCGCACCTACACGCGCGGCACCGACGGGCGGTCGGGGAGGTCATGGCGTGGCGGCACGGATATGGGCCACGGCCCGGCGGCGGCCTTGCCCATTTCGCGCATCGCGGACCTCTCGACGGAACGACGAACCGGCGGACGCCGGGGCGGCCGGCACCTCGCAGCCTACCCCCGAGGGGTACCGCGACCCCTTCACCGGCCGGGGAACGACCCCCTCACTTCCGGGTCAATGAGTCCTCGGCGAGCGTTCAAGAGTGGACCAAGCCGCCCGATTGCCGCCGCCGGCCGCGCTGAGCCGGTGCGCTGCGGGAAGGATGCGAGGTGAGGGTTACGGGACGGCGGTTCTGGTTCAGGCCAAGGGTGCGTAATGTGACGGTAACCCCCTCACGTGATACTGGTGCCACAGCACGTTGTTCCACGTGGCTGGACGGGCCGATTGACCTGCAAGGATTGGTGACCCATGGACAAGCAGCAGGAGTTTGTGCTCCGTACGCTCGAGGAGCGCGACATCCGCTTCGTACGGCTGTGGTTCACCGACGTGCTCGGGTTCCTCAAGTCCGTGGCGGTGGCCCCCGCGGAGCTGGAGCAGGCCTTCGACGAGGGCATCGGCTTCGACGGCTCGGCCATCGAAGGATTCGCACGGGTATACGAATCCGACATGATTGCCAAGCCCGACCCCGGCACCTTCCAGATCCTGCCCTGGCGCGCCGAGGCCCCCGGTACCGCCCGGATGTTCTGCGACATCCTGATGCCGGACGGCTCCCCCTCCTACGCCGACCCGCGCTATGTCCTCAAGCGCATCCTGGCCAAGACCTCCGACCTCGGGTTCACCTTCTACACCCACCCCGAGATCGAGTTCTTCCTGCTCAAGGACAAGCCCGTGGACGGCCAGCGGCCGACCCCCGGTGACTCCTCCGGCTACTTCGACCACACCCCGCAGAACGTCGGCATGGACTTCCGCCGGCAGGCGATCACGATGCTGGAGTCGATGGGCATCTCGGTGGAGTTCAGCCACCACGAGGGCGCACCCGGCCAGCAGGAGATCGATCTGCGGTACGCCGACGCGCTCTCGACCGCCGACAACATCATGACGTTCCGGCTGGTCATGAAGCAGGTCGCGCTGGAGCAGGGCGTGCAGGCCACCTTCATGCCCAAGCCGTTCTCGGAGTACCCGGGCTCCGGCATGCACACCCACCTCTCGCTCTTCGAGGGCGACCGCAACGCCTTCCACGAGTCCGGCTCCGAGTACCAACTCTCCAAGGTCGGCCGCTCGTTCATCGCCGGTCTGCTGCGGCACGCCGGGGAGATCTCCGCCGTCACCAACCAGTGGGTCAACTCCTACAAGCGCATCTGGGGCGGCGCCAACCGCACCGCGGGCGCCGGCGGCGAGGCCCCCTCCTACATCTGCTGGGGCCACAACAACCGCTCCGCGCTGATCCGCGTGCCCATGTACAAGCCCGGCAAGATGGGCTCGACCCGGGTCGAGGTCCGCTCCATCGACTCCGGCGCCAACCCCTATCTGTGCTACGCGGTGCTGCTCGCCGCCGGCCTCAAGGGCATCGAGGAGGGCTACGAGCTGCCGGCCGGCGCCGATGACGACGTCTGGGCGCTGTCCGACTCCGAGCGCCGCGCGATGGGCATCGAACCGCTGCCGCAGAACCTCGGCGAGGCCATCGAGCTCATGGAGCGCAGCGAACTGGTCGCCGAGACCCTCGGCGAGCATGTCTTCGACTTCTTCCTGCGCAACAAGAAGCAGGAGTGGGAGGAGTACCGCTCCGAGGTCACCGCCTTCGAGCTGCGCAAGATGCTGCCCGTGCTCTGAGCCACCGCGCCACCGAGAGGCTTGCACCCATGGCACTTCCCGCTCCGCAGGGACGGCGGAGCAGCACCTTCACCCGGCTGCTGAGGCACGGTTTCACCGATCCCTCGGCGGCCGGGGAGCTGCTCGATTCCGCTCCGTTCGCCTCCGTGCGCGATGACTCGGTACTGCTGGAGGCGCTGGGCGCCACCGCGGACCCGGACCTCGCCCTGCACAGCCTGGCCCGGCTGGTCGAGGCCCAGGAGCCGGACGAGCAGCAGACGCTGCTGAGCACCGTCGTCGCGGCGAAACCGCTGCGCGACCGGCTGCTGGGGGTGCTGGGCGCCTCCGAGGCGCTCGCCGACCACCTCGTCCGGCATCCGCACGACTGGCAGTCGCTGGTCACGTACGAGTCGGTGGATCTGCACCCCACCACCCCCGAGTTCGAGCTGGCGCTCGCCGAGGGGATCTGGGGCGGGCAGAACGCCGAACGGCCGCGCGCGGACGCGCTGCGCACCGCCTACCGCCGCTCCCTGCTGGGCATCGCCGCCCGCGACGTGTGCGGCACCACCGATGTCGCCGAGGCCGCCGCGGAGCTGGCGGACCTGGCCACCGCCACGGTCCGGGCCGCCCTGGAGATCTCCTACGAAGAGGCGCCCGGCGACGCCGCGGTGAGCCGGCTGGCCGTCATCGGCATGGGCAAATGCGGCGGCCGCGAGCTGAACTACGTCTCCGACGTCGATGTCATCTTCGTCGCCGAGGCCAAGGAGGGCGTGGACGAGGGCAAGGCCCTCCAGGCCGCGACCCGGCTCGCCGCCCGCATGATGCGGCTCTGCTCGGACAACACCGTCGAGGGCACGATCTGGCCGGTGGACGCCAACCTGCGCCCCGAGGGCCGCAACGGCCCGCTGGTACGCACCCTCAGCAGCCATCTCGCCTACTACCAGCGCTGGGCCAAGACCTGGGAGTTCCAGGCGCTGCTCAAGGCCCGCCCGATGGCCGGTGACCTCCAGCTGGGGCAGGAGTACGTGGACGCGCTGGCGCCCATGGTCTGGGAGGTCGCCGAGCGGGAGAACTTCGTCGCCGATGTGCGCCAGATGCGCCGCCGGGTCGTCGAGAACATCCCCGCTGCCCAGGTCGAACGGGAGCTGAAGCTGGGCCCCGGCGGGCTGCGCGATGTCGAGTTCGCCGTACAGCTGCTCCAGCTCGTGCACGGCCGCAGCGATGCCACCCTGCGCAGCGCCACCACCCTCGACGCCCTCGCCGCGCTGGCGGCCGGCGGCTACGTCGGACGCCAGGACGCCGCGGCCCTGGACGCCGCCTACCGCTTCCTGCGCACGCTGGAACACCGGATCCAGCTCTTCCGGATGCGCCGTACGCATCTGATGCCCGAGGACGAGGGTGAACTGCGGCGGCTGGCCCGCTCGTTGGGCCTGCGCACCGAGCCGGTCGACACCCTCCGCAGGGAGTGGCGCTGGCACGCCCGCGAGGTGCGCCGGCTGCACGAGAAGCTCTTCTACCGTCCGCTGCTCGACGCCGTCGCCCACCTGGAGCCCGGCGAGACCCGGCTCTCGGCCAAGGCCGCCGGCCACCGCCTCGAAGCCCTCGGCTACGCCGACCCGGTCGCCGCGCTGCGCCACCTGGAGGCCCTCGCCTCCGGCGTGACCCGCAAGGCCGCCATCCAGCGGACCCTGCTGCCGGTGCTGCTCGCCTGGTTCGCGGACTCCGCCGACCCGGACGCCGGACTGCTCAACTTCCGCAAGGTGTCCGACGCGCTCGGCAAGACCCCCTGGTACCTGCGGCTGCTGCGTGATGAGGGCGCCGCCGCCGAGAACCTCGCCCGGGTGCTCTCGGCCGGCCGGCTCGCCCCCGATCTGCTGCTGCGCGCCCCCGAGGCGGTCGCCCTGCTGGGCGCCCCCGACGGGCTCCAGCCCCGCGGCCGGGCCGCCCTGGAACAGGAGGTGCTGGCCGCGGTCGGCCGCGCGGACGGTGCCGAGGCCGCGGTCGCGGCGGCCCGCGGGGTGCGCCGCAGAGAGCTGTTCCGTACGGCCGCCGCTGATGTGATCGGCGCGTACGGCACGGAGTTCAGCCCCGCGGCGAACGACCACGGCCGCTCCGTCGACGCCGTCGGCTCCGCCGTCTCCGACCTCAACGCCGCCACCCTCGCCGGGGCGCTGCGCGCCGCCGTCCGCGAGCAGTGGGGCGACACCCTGCCCACCCGCTTCGCGGTGATCGGCATGGGCCGGTTCGGCGGCCATGAGCTCAACTACGGCTCGGACGCCGACATCCTCTTCGTCCATGAGCCACGCGAGGGCGCCGACGAGCAGGAGGCCGCCAAGGCCGCGCACGCCGTCGCCAACGAGATGCGCCGGCTGCTCGAACTCCCCTCCTCCGACCCGCCGTTGCTCATCGACGCGGACCTCCGCCCGGAGGGCCGCACGGGCCCGCTGGTACGGACCCTCGCTTCCTACGCCGCCTACTACCGGCGCTGGTCCCTGGTCTGGGAGTCGCAGGCCCTGCTGCGCGCCGAACCGGTCGCCGGCGACATCGAACTGGGCGAGCGGTTCATCGAACTCATCGACCCGCTCCGCTACCCAGCCGAGGGCCTCGGCGAGGACGCGGTCCGCGAGATCCGCAAGCTCAAGGCCCGTATGGAGGCCGAGCGGCTGCCCCGCGGCGCGGACCCCACCACCCACGCCAAGCTGGGGCGCGGCGGCCTGAGCGATGTCGAGTGGACCGTACAGCTGCTCCAGATGCAGCACGGCTGGGAAATCCCCGGCCTGCGCACCACCCGCACCCGCGAGGCACTCGCCGCCGCCCACGCCGCCGAACTGATCGGCACCGAGGACGCCCAGACCCTGGACGAGGCCTGGGTCCTGGCCGCCCGCGTACGCAACGCCGTGATGGTCGTCCGGGGCCGCCCCGGCGACACCTTCCCCGTCGACGGCCGCGAACTGGCGGCCGTGGGCCGCTACCTCGGCTACGAGGAAGGCCAGACGGGCGAGATGATCGACGACTACCGCCGGGTGACCCGCAGGGCACGGGCGGTCGTCGAGGAGATCTTCTACGGGGCGTAGGGGCCGGGGGTCATTACGGCGTTCCTTGAATGACGGGACCGAAAGGAGAGGCCGTGGACCATACGCCGCGTGGCGGTATGGCGGTGGAAGAGTGGCTCGCGCAATTTCAGCGGTCCCTGGAACGCTCCCTGCCGAAGAGTCTGGCCTCGGAGGAGGATCAGGGTTCCTTGCGGGAAATGCATGTCGACCGGAGAGAGCAGGGTGTCTGGGTCACTGCCACCTTCGCCATGGCGAGTCATCCCGGGGTGGCCTTCGAATGGCAGCGGAATGTGGTGCCCGAGTTGAGTGCGGACTGGGACCCGGCATTCGCTTCCATGCTCTTCCGCACGCACCTCATCGAGTGGTATCACACGGAGGCCAAAAGGCGGCCCCCCACTGCTGACGGCGTCGTCCGGGACTGACCCGGCGGCCACGCCGGCCGCGGCTCACGCCGTGGCCGGCAGCACCCGCGCCAGCCGGTGCGGCAGCCTCCCGTACCACGCGGAGGCCAGCGCGAAGCCCAGTGACAGGCACAGCACGCCGCCCACCGCGTCCAGCCAGAAGTGGTTGGCGGTGGAGATGATCACCAGCAGGGTGACGGTGGGGTAGAGCAGGCCGAGCGCCTTGCCCCAGAGCGGCTTGGCGAGCAGCGCGATCGTCAGGCCGCACCACAGCGACCAGCCGATGTGCATGGACGGCATCGCGGCGTACTGGTTGGACATCGCGGCGAGGTTGCCGGACGCCATCGAGCCCCAGGTGCCGTGGTTGACGAGGGTGTCGACGAAGCCGCCGTCCGGCATCAGCCGGGGTGGCGCCAGCGGGTAGAGGTAATAGCCGATCAGGGCGAGACCGGTGGTGGTGAACAGGGCCAGCCGGGCGGCGGCGTAGCGGCCGGGGTGCCAGCGGTAGAGCCAGATGAGGACACCGATCGTGACGACGAAGTGCAGTGTCGCGTAGTAGTAGTTCATCGTGACGATCAGCCACGTCACGGAGTTCACCGCGTGGTTGACGGTGCGTTCGACGGCGATGCCCAGGAAGTGCTCCGCCTGCCAGACCCAGTCGGCGTTCTTCAGGGCCTGGATCTTCTGCTCGGGCACGGCGTTGCGGACCACCGAGTAGGTCCAGTAACTGACCGCGATCAGCAGGATCTCGAACCAGAGCCGGGGGGAGCGGGGAGCACGCAGACGGGCCAGTCGGCTGTCGGTCACCGGGCGGTCCGCGTGTTCCCCCTTGGGTGGCGGGGTGGTCGGCGGGCCGTCCAAAATCCTCGTATTCGCATCACCCATAGGCAGACAGTCTGCCAGAAACGGACGTCTTGCCGATCATCCTTCGGGCGGGTATCCGGGGCCTTGTATGGGACCTGTGGGGTATGTCAGGACCCCGTACTTACGGGTGATACGGCGCTCAGTGAGCCCGCGACGGCTTCGGGATCCGTGCCGTGGTGCGGGGTGCCGAGGCGGTCGAGCCGCGTACCACCAGTTCGGGGTGGAAGACGAACTCGCTGTGGGGGGCGGGGGTACCGCCGACCTCTTCCAGGAGGGCCCGGACCGCCGCCTGTCCCATGGCCGTCACCGGCTGCCGGATCGTGGTCAGCGGCGGGTCGGTGAAGGCGATGAGCGGGGAGTCGTCGAAGCCGACCACGGAGACGTCACCGGGGACGTCGAGCCCGCGCTGCCGGGCGGCGCGGATCGCGCCGAGCGCCATCATGTCGCTGGCGCAGACGATGGCCGTGGCGCCGCGCTCGATCAGCGCGCCCGCGGCGGCCTGGCCGCCCTCCAGGGTGTAGAGGGAGTGCTGGATGAACGGCTCCGCCTCGGCCGGGCCGAGCTGGAGCCGCTCCTGCATGCTGCGGACAAAGCCCTCGATCTTGCGCTGCACGGGAACGAAGCGCTTGGGGCCGAGCGCCAGCCCGATCCGCCGGTGGCCGAGCGCGCTGAGGTGGGTGACCGCCAGGTCCACCGCGGCCCGGTCGTCGGGGGAGACGAACGGCGCCTGCACCTTGTCGGAGAAGCCGTTGATGAGGACGAACGGGACGCCCTGGCCGCGCAGCTGCTCATAGCGCTGCATATCGGCGGAGGTGTCCGCGTGCAGCCCGGAGACGAAGATGATGCCGGCCACTCCGCGGTCCACCAGCATCTCGGTCAGCTCGTCCTCGGTGGAGCCGCCCGGCGTCTGGGTCGCCAGGACCGGCGTATAGCCCTGGCGGGTCAGGGCCTGCCCGATGACCTGGGCGAACGCCGGGAAGATCGGGTTCTCCAGCTCCGGGGTGATCAGTCCGACCAGCCCGGCGCTGCGCTGCCGCAGCCGCACCGGACGCTCGTAGCCCAGCACATCGAGGGCGGCAAGCACGGACTGGCGGGTGGTGGCGGAGACACCGGGCTTTCCATTGAGCACCCGGCTGACGGTGGCCTCGCTGACACCCGCCTGCGCTGCGATATCGGCCAGCCGGGCGGTCATGGGTGGGACTGTACCGTTCGGCTCTCAGATTGCCCACCAGGTGCAGCTGTCACCGGGGAGCACCGCGGCGGCACCCTTGCCGGTCACCGGGGCGCTGGCCAGCAGCAGCGCGCCGGGCGGCGGCAGCTCCACCTCGTGACCCAGTGTGTTGACGGCGCACAGCAGGCCGGGCCGGGTGAAGGCGAGTACCCCGTCGGGTGCGGGGGCCCAGCTCATCTCCCCGTCGCCCAGTCCCGGCAGCCGGCGGCGGAGGGCGAGGGCGGTGCGGTAGAGCTCCAGGGTGGAGGCGGGGTCGCCGGTCTGGGCCTCGACGGTGAGGGCGGCCCAGTCGCCGGGCTGCGGCAGCCAGCTGCCACCGTCGCCGAAGCCGTACGGCGGCAGCTCGCCGGACCAGGGGAGCGGCACCCGGCAGCCGTCGCGGAAGCCGTCCTGGCCGCTGGTGGCGGCGGCGCCCGCGGTCCGGCCGCCGCGGAAGAAGGCCGGGTCCTGGCGGACCTCGTCGGGCAGGTCGGTGACCTCGGGCAGGCCCAGTTCCTCGCCCTGGTAGAGGTAGGCGGAGCCGGGCAGCGCCAGCATCAGGAGGGTGGCGGCGCGGGCGCGGTCCAGGCCGCCGCCGAGCCGGGTGGTGTGCCGTACGACGTCGTGGTTGGACAGCACCCAGGTCGTCGGAGCGCCGACCGAGGTGGTGGCGGCGAGCGAGGCGTCGATGACCTCGCGCAGTGCGCCGGCCTCCCAAGGGGCGTTCAGGAACTGGAAGTTGAAGGCCTGGTGCAGTTCGTCGGGGCGGACGTAGAGGGCGAGGCGCTCGGCGGTGGGGGCCCACGCCTCGGCGACGCCGACCACCTGCTTGCCGTGGGCCTCGCCGTAGCCGTCCAGCAGGCGGCGCCAGGCGCGGTGGATGGTGTGCACCCCGTCCTGGTCGAAGAACGGCAGCACCTGATTGCCGATCAGCTTGGCCTGCTGGCCGTGGCCGATGTCCGGCAGGCCGGGCGCCTTGACCATGCCGTGTGCGACATCGACCCGGAAGCCGTCCACGCCGAGGTCGAGCCAGAAGCGCAGGATGGCCTCGAACTCGGCGTGCACCTCCGGGGCGTCCCAGTTGAGGTCGGGCTGTTCGGGCGCGAAGAGGTGCAGATACCAGTCGCCGCGGTCGGTGCGGGTCCAGGCCGGGCCGCCGAAGACCGACTCCCAGTCGTTGGGCGGGAGTTCGCCGTTCTCTCCCTTGCCGGGGCGGAAGAGGTAGCGCTGCCGGGCGAGCTCGGGGTCCTGGAACCACGGGTGCCGGTCGGAGGTGTGGTTGGGGACGATGTCGACGATCACCCGCAGGCCCAGGTCATGGGCGGTGCGGATCAGGTCGTCGGCGTCCTGGAGGCTGCCGAAGAGCGGGTCGACGGCGCGGTAGTCGGCGACGTCGTAGCCGCCGTCGGCCTGCGGTGAGGCATAGAAAGGGGTGAGCCAGACGGCGTCCACCCCCAGGTCTTTGAGGTGCGGCAGCCGGGCGCGGGCGCCGCGCAGATCGCCGATGCCGTCGCCGTCGCTGTCGGCGAACGAGCGCACATACACCTGGTAGATGACGGCGTCGCGCCACCACCCCGGACCTCGGCCCGTTCCGGGGGCCTGGGGGGCGGGGCTGGGGGAAGTGAGCTCCTGGGTCATCTGCCGTCCCTTTGAGGTCAAGAGGCGTCGGTGCCTTCACGCAATCAACGCTCGGGCGGGCGCGGGGTGACGGTGCCGCGGGCGCCCGGAGGGTCCTGTTCCAGCCATCTCGTTGCAATTCGTTCCCATGGTCTTGCAGAAATTTGCCGCAAGGTCTTTCGGTTTGTTTTCCGCGCTGTTACGTTCCTGACCGCCATCTGAGGCATTTCCCTAAGGAGTTCACATGCGGCGTGGCATACGGGGCAGCACGGCCACCGCGCTGGTAGCGGGCCTGGCACTGGCAGCGACAGCGTGCGGCGGAGGCGACAGCGGCAGCGGCGGCGACAGCGGGGGTGAACTGTCCGGAACCGTGACCTTCTGGGACACCTCCAACGACGCCGAGAAGGCGACGTACCGCAAACTTGCCGAGGGTTTCCAGAAGGAGCACCCCAAGGTCCACGTCAAATATGTGAACGTCCCCTTCGGCGACGCCAACGCCAAGTTCAAGAACGCGGCCGGGGGCAACTCCGGTGCCCCCGACGTGATGCGTACCGAGGTCGCCTGGGTCGCCGACTTCGCCAACCTCGGCTACCTCGCGCCGCTCGACGGCACCCCCGCCCTCGACAAGACCGACGACTACCTTCCGCAGGCCGTCGGCTCGACGAAGTTCAAGGGCAAGACCTACGCCGCACCCCAGGTCATCGACACCCTCGGCCTCTTCTACAACAAGAAGCTCCTCAAGGACGCCGGCGTCGAGGTGCCCAAGACCTTCGACGAACTGGCCAAGGCCGCCAAGAAGATCAAGTCCAAGACCGGCGCCACCGCCCTCTACCTGCGCGGCGACGACCCCTACTGGTTCCTGCCCTACCTCTACGGCGAGGGCGGCGACATGGTCAACGCCCGCGACAAGGTCGTGGAGATCGACGACGGCGCCGGTGTCCGGGCGTTCAAGACGATCAAGGACCTGGTGGACTCCAAGGCCGCGGTCACCGACGCCACCGACGGCCAGGAGAACCAGCTCAAGGCCCTCAAGGACGGCACCGTCGCGATGGCCGTCGACGGCCCCTGGGACATCGAGGGCGCCCGCGCCGGCAAGGCGTTCAAGGACAAGAAGAACCTC
The DNA here is from genome assembly GCF_055574515.1 of Streptomyces sp. NPDC029466. Lineage (NCBI taxonomy): Bacteria > Bacillati > Actinomycetota > Actinomycetes > Kitasatosporales > Streptomycetaceae > Streptomyces > Streptomyces sp. NPDC029466. The sequence continues at coordinate 42,560 of NZ_JBVHZH010000001.1, read as the reverse complement.
GGCGTCGCCCCCGTCCCCGGCGGCAGCACCGCCCAGGGCTCCCCGCAGGGCGGCTGGAACCTCTCCGTCTACGCCGGCAGCAAGAACCTCCGGGCCTCCTACGCCTTCGTGCAGTACATGAGCTCGGCCAAGGTCCAGCAGCAGACCAACGAGAAGCTCAGCCTGCTGCCCACCCGCAAGTCCGTGTACGAGGTGCCGGCCGTCAAGAGCAACGAGATGGTCCAGTTCTTCAAGCCCGCCGTCGACGGTGCCGTCCAGCGCCCCTGGATCGCCGAGGGCAACTCGCTCTTCGAGCCGGTCAAGGTCCAGATGAACAAGGTGCTCACCGGCGCCTCCTCGCCCGAGCAGGCCGCCAAGGCGACCGGCGACGCCTACCGGAAGCTGCTCAAGGACTACAAGTGACCCTTGCTGTACGGGTGCGCCGGGCGCTGGGCACCCACTGGTACGCGTGGACGATGGTCGCCCCGGTGGTACTCGTCATCGGGGTGATCATCGGCTACCCGCTGGTGCGCGGCGTCTACCTCTCGCTCACGGACGCCAACGAGGCCAACGTGGAGCGGAACATCGGGGTCAACCACCTCCCCGCCACCTACAAGTTCACCGGCCTGGACAACTACCGGGCGGTGCTCTCCGACGGCGTCTTCTGGGACCGCCTCGGCTGGACCGTCCTGTGGACCGTCGGCTGTGTCTCGCTGACGTTCCTGACCGGCCTCGCCCTGGCGAACATGCTCAACCGCACCCTGCGCGGCCGCACCTTCTACCGCCTCGCGCTGATCCTGCCGTGGGCCATCCCCGCCTTCATCTCGGTCTTCACCTGGCGGATGCTCTACAACGAGAAGAACGGCATCCTCAACAAGCTGCTGGCCGGCGGCGGTATCGACGCGGTCCCGTGGCTCAACGACCCCACCTGGGCCAAGCTCTCGGTCATCGCCGTCAACGTCTGGCTCGGCGTGCCCTTCATGCTCGTCGCGCTGCTCGGCGGCCTGACGTCCATACCGGGCGAGCTCTACGAGGCCGCCGAGATGGACGGCGCGAGCGCCTGGCAGCGGTTCCGCCACATCACCGTGCCGGGGCTGCGGGCCGTCAGCAGCACCGTCATCCTGCTCTCCACCATCTGGACCTTCAACATGTTCCCGGTGATCTTCCTGCTGACCCGGGGCGGCCCCGGCGACGCCACCGAGATCCTGGTGACCTACGCCTACCGGCTCTCCTTCATCGACAGCCCCCGCAACTTCTCCGAGTCCGCGGCCTGGGGCGTCCTGATCCTGGTCCTGCTCTCGGTCGTCGCGGTCGTCTACCGACGGGCGCTGCGCAAGCAGGGAGAGGTGTGTTGACTGCTCCCCTTCCCTGAAGGGAGGGAATCCTCACCCTCCAGGGTTGAGCGGGGATTTACGGCTCAGGCTGCCGTCTGGACCAGCGGACCAGGCGGTCTTACGCCCTCAGCACCGTCCGGGACCAGTCCTGCCCGGACCAGCATCACGTGCGCGGAGTTCTTGTCCCTGGGGGATGCGGCTCCGCACGCGGTGCAGGCATACGTTCTCTCAGAAAGAGGTAGTGCGTGCTTGACTCTCGCTCCGCACTGCGCACAGTCCATCGTGGTGTGCGCGGGATGCACGAGACGGATGTCTCGCGCGTGCTTGTGGCCCATCTCGACCAGGGCCCTCTTCGTAGCGCCGATGGCGGCATCCGCCGCCTTGCGGGCCATGGTGGTTTTCGCCAGGAACTTCGGCCGGAAGTCCTCCACGGCAACGGCATCGTGGTCGCGCATCACGGACTTCGCCCACTTGCGGCCGGCATCCTGCCGCTGCCGGGCGACCTTCTTGTTGAGCTTCGCGGCCTGCGCCTGAGCGGCCCGGTAACCCCCAGATGCGGGCTGCCCCTTGGGGCGGCGTCTCCGGGCCATCATCCGCTGATAGCGGGCGAGCCTTTGCGCGGCATTGCGCCCGTGCTCGGCATGGGGCAAGTCGTAGGCGTCCTCGGTGGTGGTGGCGGTCTCCTTCACGCCCCAGTCCACCCCGAGCACACGCCCGGTCACGGCCAGCGGCTCCACGGCAGCCGGGGCCACAAAGGAGGCGTACCAGTGCCCAAGGCTGTCTTGGTACACGCGCACGCTCGAAGGCTCAGCCGGAAGACGCCGCGACCACACCACCCGCAGCACGATGTTCCCGGCCAGGTGCAGGCGGCCGTCTTTCAGACGGAAACCGCGCCGGGTGTAGTTCAAGCTCGGGCGGGCGTCGCGCTTGCGCTTGAAGCGGGGCATTCCGGCCCGGCGGTGCATCGGCAACCGGTCTTTGATGTCCTTCAAAGCCTTCGCCCGCGACTTCGCGAAGTCGCGTACCACTTGCTGCTGCGGGACGCTCGCCCCCTCACGAAGCCACGGCGTCGACTTGCGGGCCCCGGTCAGCATCTTGTCGAGCTGGGCCGGACCACACGTCAGCTTCTCGCCCTTGGCCTTGTTGTCATGGTGCACGTCCTTGGACTTCGCGACGCATTCGTTCCAGATCCAGCGGCACCGATCCCACTCGGCTTCAAGCTGACGCCGCGCCGTGGCCGACAAACGCACACGGAAGGTGTACCGGGCAGGCCCGGCCTCCCCCGTCATCTGCGCTGCTGTCGACATACATCCGAACCTACCTGGGAGGACTGACAGTTGAGAACTCTTGATCATTGCGGACCGCCTCACCCCGCCGCGAAGCGGACGCCCGATCGCCCTGACGGCCAGCCCGCTATCGCTGCCCTGCTCCGCAGGAGTCCGATTCTCCCCCGCAAGCGGGAGGTGCCCCCACCCCGACCTGAAGGCCGGGGCATCCTCGGAGGAACCCGGTGACCAGGCCCCGCAAACGCCATGAGCGAGGCAGGCCGGCGTCCATCGCCCTGCACGCGGCCCTGCTCGTCGCCGCCGTACTGGCCGTCTTCCCGCCCCTCTGGCTGCTGGTGACGTCCTTCAAACCGAAGAACGACGCCTTCTCCACCGGCCTCGTCACCCACTTCACCTTCGCCAATTACACCCACGTACTGGCCGACACGGAGTTCCTGACCTGGTTCAAGAACTCGGTGATCATCGTCGGGCTGACCACCGTCCTCGGCGTCTTCCTCGCCGCCACCACCGGCTACGCCGTCAGCCGCTTCCGCTTCCCCGGCATGCGCCCGCTGATGTGGCTGCTGCTGATCACCCAGATGTTCCCGGTCGCGGTGCTGATCGTGCCGCTGTACAACCTCCTGGCGAGCCTCGGCCTGCTCAACCAGCCCGGGGGCCTGGTCATCACCTACCTGACCATCGCCGTGCCGTTCTGCGCCTGGATGATGAAGGGCTTCTTCGACACCATCCCGGTGGAGATCGACGAGGCGGGCCGGGTCGACGGCCTCAACCCGTTCGGCACCTTCTGGCGGCTCGTCCTGCCGCTGGCCCGCCCCGGGCTCGCCGTCACCGGCTTCTACACCTTCGTCACCGCCTGGGCCGAGGTCGCCTATGCCTCCGCGTTCATGACCGGCGAGGAGAACCTGACGCTCGCCGGCGGCCTCCAGACCTTCGTCAACCAGTACACCAACGACTGGGGTTCGATGACCGCCGCCGCCGTGATCATCGCCGTACCGGCCGCGCTCGTCTTCGCCTTCGCCCAGCGCCACCTCGTAGCCGGACTGACCGCCGGCACCACCAAGGGTTGAAATGACTCCACAGCACAACGTCACCCCTGAGAACGTCACTCCTGAGAACGTCACCCCTGAGAACGTCACCTCTGAGAACGTCACTCCTGAGCACGTCACTCCGGCCACCGACTGGTGGCGCGACGCGGTGATCTACCAGGTCTATCCGCGCAGCTTCGCCGACGCCAACGGTGACGGCATGGGGGACCTGGCCGGCGTCCGCAGCCGGCTGCCGTACCTGCGCGACCTGGGCGTGGACGCCGTCTGGCTCAGCCCCTTCTACGCCTCCCCGCAGGCCGACGCCGGTTACGACGTCGCCGACTACCGCGCCATCGACCCGATGTTCGGTACCCTGCCCGACGCCGAGGCCGTTATCCGCGAGGCCCATCGGCTGGATCTGCGCATCATCGTCGACCTCGTCCCCAATCACTGCTCCGACCAGCACGAATGGTTCCGCCGCGGGCTGGCCGAGGGCCCCGGATCGACGCTCCGCGAGCGCTTCCACTTCCGTAAGGGACGGGGCCAGAACGGCGAGGAGCCGCCCAACGACTGGGAGTCCCTCTTCGGCGGCCCCGCCTGGACCCGGGTCCCCGACGGAGAGTGGTACCTGCACCTCTTCGCGCCCGAACAGCCCGACTTCAACTGGGACCACCCCGCCGTCCAGGACGAGTTCCGCTCCATCCTGCGCTTCTGGCTGGACCTGGGCGTCGACGGCTTCCGGGTGGACGTGGCCCATGGCCTGGTCAAGGCGCCCGGCCTGCCCGACATGGGCCACGGCGAACAGCTCAAACTGCTCGGCAACCAGGTCCTGCCCTTCTTCGACCAGGACGGTGTGCACGACATCTACCGCTCCTGGCGCACCGTCCTCGACGAGTACTCCGCCGGCAGCCGGCCCGGGGCGCTCCCCGGCGAGCGGATCGCCGTCGCCGAGGCATGGACCCCCACCGCCGACCGCACCGCCCTTTACCTCCGCCCCGACGAACTCCACCAAGCCTTCAACTTCCATTATTTGAACGCGGGTTGGGACGCGGCCGAGCTCCGGGAGGCGATCGACTCCTCCCTCGACGCCATGCGCCCGGTGGCCGCCCCGACGACCTGGGTGCTGTCCAACCACGACGTCGTACGCCACCGCACCCGGCTCGGCGGCGGCCTGGACCGCGCCCGTGCCGCCACCCTGCTGATGCTGGCGCTGCCCGGCTCCGCCTACCTCTACCAGGGCGAGGAACTGGGCCTGCCCGAGGTCACCGACCTGCCCGACGAGGTCCGCCAGGACCCCTCGTTCTTCCGGGACAGCGGCCAGGAGGGCCTGCGCGACGGCTGCCGGGTGCCGCTCCCGTGGAGCGGCGACACCGCCCCGTACGGCTTCGGCACCGGCGGCAGCTGGCTCCCGCAGCCGGACGACTGGGCCCCGCTCACCGTCGAGGCCCAGACCGGCGACCCCGCCTCCACCCTGGAGCTGTACCGCACCGCCCTCGCCCTGCGGCGCGACCACCCGGGCCTCGGCGCGGGGGAGTCGGTCGAGTGGCTGGACGCCCCCGACGGCGTCCTGGCCTTCCGCCGCCCCGGCGGCCTCATCTGCACCGTCAACACGACACAGAGCCCGGCCCCGCTCCCCGCCCCCGGCCGGATCCTGCTCAGCTCCCGCCAACTCGACGCCCGTGACGGGGACTTCACCCTCCCCGCCGACACCGCCGTCTGGTGGGAGGAGTGACCCTGCCCGACCTCCATGCCACCCCCCGGCTCTCCGACATCGCGGCCCAGGCGGACGTCAGCGAGGCGACCGTCAGCCGGGTCCTGAACGGCAAGGCGGGCGTGGCGGCGAGCACCCGGCAGCGGGTGCTCGCCGCGCTCGACGTGCTCGGCTACGAACGTCCCGTACGGCTGCGCCGCCGCAGCGCCGGGCTGGTCGGCCTGGTCATCCCCGAGCTGACCAATCCGATCTTCCCCGCCTTCGCCCAGATCATCGAACAGTCGCTGGCCGGCCACGGCTACACCCCGGTGCTGTGCACCCAGATGCCGGGCGGGGCCACCGAGGACGAACTCGTCGAGCAGTTGGAGGAACGCGGTGTCACCGGCATCGTCTTCCTCTCCGGCCTGCACGCCGACACCCGCGCCGACCCCACCCGCTACACCCGGCTGGCCTCCCGCGGCGTCCCGTTCGTCCTCATCAACGGCTACAACGACCGCATCGACGCGCCGTTCGTCTCACCCGACGACGGCGCGGCGGCCCGGATGGCCGTACGCCACCTGGCCGAGCTGGGGCACGAGCGGATCGGCCTGGCCGTCGGCCCGGCCCGCTATGTGCCCTCCCGTCGCAAGGCCGAGGGTTTTGTGGCGGCGCTGGCGGAGTCGTTCGGCCTGTCGAGGGGGCAGGCCGAACGGCGCGTTCAGCACACCCTGTTCAGCGTCGAGGGCGGCCATGCGGCAGCCGCGGCACTGCTCGACGACGGCTGCACCGGCGTCGTCTGCGGCAGCGACCTGATGGCCCTGGGCGTGGTACGGGCGGCCCGCCAACGCGGCCTGCACGTCCCGGGCGACGTCTCGGTCGTCGGCTTCGACGACTCCCAGCTGATCGCCTTCACCGACCCACCCCTGACCACGGTGCGCCAGCCGGTCCAGGCGATGGCGACGGCGGCCGTGGGCGCCCTGATCGAGGAGATCCACGAACGCGCCCAGGGACGTCAAACCCCGCCGCAGCGAACGGAGTTCGTCTTCCGGCCGGAGCTGGTGGTGCGGGGGTCGACGGGGCCGGTGCGGACCTGACCGCGCGCCCGCAGGGGGAGGGGCGGGCGCGGGCCGGCCGGATTGTCAGTGGGGGGTGTCATGCTGCCCCCATGACCAACAGCGTGCAGGGCCCCGCGAGTTACTTCCCGTCGATCGAGAAGAAGTACGGCCGCCCGATAGCCGAGTGGAAGAGCCTGATCACCGCCTCGCCGCTGACCAAGCACATGGAGCTGGTGGCCTGGCTCAAGGCCGAACACGGCCTGGGCCACGGCCACGCCAACGCACTGGTCGCGCACACCCTCGCGGAGGCCGCCGGCCGGTAGACCCTGGCGGTTCGGCCCTCCGCCGCCGACAGCGGAAACGGCGGCGAAGAGCCGGCCATCCGGACCGGACGGCGCGGAACGGTCTCAGGGCTTTGCGATCTCAAGATTGGCGATCGCGATCCGGGCGACCTCGCGGCCGCGGGCGGTGATGTCGCCCTTGCCCGGATAGTCCACCCACAGCCGGTACATGTCACCGGCGTGGGTCCGGTAGTAGAACGCCTTGGCCTCGCGCGGGACGTCCCCGTCGATGCCCACGCCGGTGCCGCTGGTGCCGTAGGTGACGGTGTTAAGCGCTGCATCGCGGTCCTGGTACGTGACGTTGGAGTCCGTGCTGCTGCGGGCTTTGGTGTCCGAGGACATCGAGATCCCCGGCCCCGAGAAGGAGCCGCCCTTGATCGCGTCCGAGTCCTTGAACGCCTGGGCGTCGGCGGTCCCCGAGATGTCGCTCTTCTGCCGCACGTGGTCCCACCGGGCCAGCTCGACCGTCACCGCTCCGCTGGGATCCTTGTACGTGATCACGGAGGGGTCCGCGTCGTCCTTGATCCGGAGGTAGCCGGCGGGCACCGCGACGACCGCGTTCAGCGGCGCCGCCTCCTGGCGCATCCTCCACCCGTCCGGCAACGGCCCGGCGAACGGATCCGCGACGACCACATAGGCAGCCATCACCAGTGCCACCACGACTCCGGCAGCGCCCCCTACGAGTGCCCTGCGGCCGATGCGGACCCCCTTGCCGGCCTCAGGGGCACCGGCCCGCTCGATCGGGGGCGGCGGCTGCACAGCGCGTTCGAGCAGCTCGCGCACCTGCGCCGCGCTCGGCCGGTGCGCCGGATCCTTCTGTAGCAGACCCTGGATGGCCTCGGTCAGCGGGCCGTTGCCGGCCGCGGTCGGGGCGACCGGGACGGCGTTCAGCACGGCCTGTAGCGTGGCAGGGGTGTTGGTGCGGCGGAACGGCGAAACGCCTTCCGTCGCCGCGTACAGGACGACGCCGAGTGACCACAGGTCGGAGGCGCTGCCGGGCTGCTGTCCCAACACACGCTCGGGCGCGATGAATTCCGGCGAGCCGACGAACCCGCCGGTCTCGGTCAGCTTGGTCTCGCCCTCGATCTGCGCGATGCCGAAGTCGGTGAGGATGACGCGATCGTGGCGGCCGAGCATGACGTTGTCCGGCTTCACATCGCGGTGCAGGATCCCGGCGGCGTGCGCGGCTTCCAGCGCGCCCAGCACCTCCAGCCCGATCCGCGCGGCGTCGCGCGCGCTGAGCGTGCCCTCCTGGAGCGCATCGCCGAGCGAGCGCCCCTGGACGAACTCCATGACGATCCACGGCTGTCCCTCTTCGACGGCGACGTCATGGACGTTCACCACCGCGGGATGATCGAGGCGGGCCGCGGCCCGTGCCTCCCGCCGCATCCGCTCGAAGACGCCGGCCCGCTCCCGCTCCGGCAGGTGGTCGGGGACACGGGACTCCTTGGCCGCGACCTCGCGGTCCATGACCTCGTCCCGGGCACGCCATACGGTGCCCATGCCGCCGTGCCCGAGCCTGCTCAGCAGCCGGTAGCGGCCCGCCACGAGCCGGCCCGCACCCGGATCGGACGGCGGCGGTGAAACCTGTGTGGCCGGAGCCTGTGACTGCTCCGCGGCCGGCACGTGGGCAGGCTGCGGCGGCCGCAGCCGGAAGCTGGTGGGATCGTGCGGACCCTGTGCGGTTCCCCCGTTGTCATTCATGTGCTCATGTTTATCCTCAGCGACGTCCGGCGTGCCACTGGGGTCAGGGGCATGTGACCGCCGAGAAAGCCCACAGGGGGCATATGACTCCCGAGAAAGGCCACTGGAGGAATCGCCGGCCCGCGCTCGACCGGTCCGGAACGGGGATGCCCCCGGGGCCCGCAATTCCGCTGTTCTCCACCCTGGTGCCGATAGCCGGCGAACAGCCACCGATAGGTGAAAAATAACCCCGCTGCCTAGCGTCCCTTCCCGGACGAGCTGTCATTCCGGAGGGAAGAGAACGACATGAAGAGGCGCAGGAACGCGGGACGCACGCTGGCCATGGGCGCCATGGCCGCCTCCCTTCTGATCCTGGGAACGGGTGCCGCGAACGCCGCGACCGGCACGCTGGAGTTCTCCGGGAACGGCGAGCGGACGCTGACCAACCCCAAGGACGGGGAGTGCTACAAGCTCGCCAAGAAGACGGGGCCGTGGGAGTCGCTGGGCTACAAGACGATCACCAATCACACCAACAAGAAGGTGACCTGGTACACCGCGGACAACTGCAAGGGAGACGGCTCGGCCGTCGAGCCCGGTGAGACCTCGGAGGCGAGCTCCACCTGGTGGCCGCTGGTCTCCATCAGGTACGTCAAGATCGGCTGACCGCGCGAGCCCGGGGCCGCAGGCGGGCGTGCCGCCGTGGCCCCGGGGTCAAGCCGTGCGCCGTCAGGCCAGTTCGACGGCGTACCCGACGAATGCCGCCCAGGCATCGGCGGGCACGGCGAGCTGCGGGCCGGCCTTGTCCTTGGAGTCGCGGATGTGGACGGTGGTGGGGCAGGTGGCGATCTCCACGCAGTCGTCGCCGGAGTCCCCGCTGTAGCTGGACTTGTGCCAGGAGAGGGCGACTTCCACGCAGCTGTCGCCGGAGTCGCCGCTGTAGCTGCTCTTGAACCAAGCCAGTTCGGTGGTGTTCATAGCGCTCCTCGCATCTGCATCAGCAGGCTCCGGGAGTCGTCGGGGGTGAGAGCCTGCGAACGCAGTTTCGCATAGCGCATGTGCAGGTTGCTGATGGTCTTCGCGTCAGAAATGAGGAGGCCGGATTCCTGCCCCTCGGAGTAGGCGTACCACCGGTTGCTCGGGGTCTCCAGCAGCTGCATCGGCCCGTTCATCCCCGCGTGAACTCCCCTTGCCAGCGGCATGACTTGCAGCTCGACGTTCCGGAGCCTGATGGCCTCCAGCACATAATCGAGGAGCTCCCGGCAGACCTCCGCACCGCCGGTCCGCCGCAGAAAGACATGCTCATCGACGATGAAGCTGAACGCCGTGTTCGGCCGGTCCCGCAGCAGCTTCTGCCGGTCCAGTCGGGCGGTCATCTGCGTCTCGGTCTCCTTGTCGGTCAGCAGCGGAATGCGGTGCTCGAACAGCTCCCGCGCGTACGCCTCCGTCTGCAACAGCCCCGGCACCAAACGGCATTCGTACGTGTACAGGCTGATCGTCTTCTCCTCCAGGCGGGCCCACTGCCGGAACCACGCGGCTAATCCCGGCTGCCGCGCCAGCTGCGTCGACATCGCCCGCAGCACCCCGAACGCGTCCAGCACCCGCTCGGCCCGTTCGATGAACTCCGGTGGCGGGAGCCGGCGCCCCTGCTCGATCGACGCGACGGTCCCGGCGGAGAACCCCACCCGCCGCGCCAGACCTTCCTGCGTCAGCGTCGCCCGGCCCCGGAATGCCTTGACCACGGCCCCGAACGCCCTGAGGCTGTCGGTGGTTTCGGGCTCGCTGTTGCCCGCTTTGCCGGCCATACCGGCCACCTCCCATGCGTCTGTCGTGCCCCACGCACAACTCATCCATGGTTACGGTCCGTTACCGCCGATGTCTACCCTTTGCACTCGTACGCTGACGCTGCGTACGAGCTCCGTAGGGGCGGAAATCCTGGCCATGGCTGCCATACGGGCGCCACCGTGGAGCGCATGCCAGCCCAAGCAACCTCCCGGGTTCCCCAAGCCCCGGTTACCGTACGTGTGTTCACGCAGCGCTTCAGCGCCACCTGCCTCGGCGCCCGTCTCGCCCGGCATCTCGCCGTCCACCGGCTCGATCTGTGGGGCTACCCCTACGGCGGCGCGCTGTCCGATGCCGCCGCCTCGGTCGTCGCCGAACTCGCCGCGAACGCCGTGACCCACGGCCGCGTCCCGGGCCGGGACTTCGAACTGCGCCTCGCGACCCTGTCCTACGCCCGTGGGGACACCGATGCGGCCCACCCCGCCACCCTCCGCATCGAGGTCGCCGACACCCGTACCGAGAAGCGCCCGCCGTCCCCCGGCGCTCTCGTGCCGCCGCCGCCCGACTGTGAGACGGGACGGGGGCTGCCGCTGGTGGCCGCGCTCGCCGCCCGCTGGGAGGTCGTCGACCGGATTCCGGTGGGCAAGGTGGTACGCGCGGAACTGGACCTCTAGGGCCGCATCGGCAACTAGGCCCGCATCGGCAACGTTTTGCTCTGCCCTCGGTGGCCGAGTGACCCGCACGGCTGCTTTCGAGTGAACGTCCGCGGCGGTCTGGCGCGCCGAGGGCGTGGCCCGGGGAGCCGACGGGCGACGATTCGGGCCGTATCTGCCGCTCCGGCATACGAGGCGAACGCGCAGAGGGGTTCCCGTGTCCACCGAGGAGAACAAGAGGCTGGTTCGCCGCTTCTACCAGGAGATCGACGCGGGCAACCTCGATGCCATGGATGATCTCGTGGCCGAGGACTACCAGGACCACTCGCCGCCACCGTTTCCAGGCTTCGCACCCGGCCGGGAGGGGCTCAAGCAGGTGTTTCGGCTGTTCTGGGAAGCCACACCCGGTACGCACGAGATCGAGGACCAGATCGCGGAGGGCGACAAAGTCGTGACCCGGCTGACGGCCCGGGGCGTACACGAGAGGGATCTCCCGGGCATCCCTGCCACCGGCCGGCCGATCGCGATGACCGCGACGGTGATGCATCGCATCGAGAACGGCAAGCTCGCCGAAAAGTGGTCGGACAAGGATCTCCTCGGCTTTCTTCAGCAGCTTGGTGTCCTCCCGACGCCCGGTGGGGACTCGGGATAGTCCAGGGCGACACCGGCGCGGGCTGAGCGGGCCTGTCCGGCGGGAAGTTTGATGGCGTCCTGTTGGGCTGTGATGCTCGCGCCTCCAGGGGCAGGCGCCGGCGGGGCCGGCGGGCCTCGTCCGGGGACCGGCCCAGGAGCAGGCGGGGGGCCGGGCTGACGGCTGAACCGCGCCACACACCTGCGCGACCCCTGTCCGAAGAGTGACCATTGCTTGACTGGCCATCAAGCAAGCTGCTGGGCTGGCTATTTCGAGTCCTTCAGCCGGAGGTTGCCCAGGTGTCCAGGTCGGATCTTCGTGCGTTATTCCGGTCGAATGATCGTGAGCTGAAAGCCGTCGATTACTTCGCCGACCGACGAGACGAATGGGCCACGGTCGTCGAGAGTCTCGTTCGCCATACACAAGCGGTGCACGGGCCCGGGTTTGACGTCGAGGATCTGGAGACGCCGCGGCGTAACGTGCTTGTCTTCTACGGGGTTGGCGGCATCGGCAAGTCCACGCTGTCGCGTGGCGTCGCCGAGCACCTCGTGGACGGTGAAGCACACGACGTCGGCTGGCCTCCGCTGGACCCTCAGTTAGGGCGGGTGGCTCCTGTGCGCGTCGACTTGTCCCGCGACTCCGGCAGCGACTTCGAGTCCTTGATGCTTGCCCTGCGGCTCGCAGTCGCCGAGCTGGGGGAGCCGATGCCGGCATTCGACCTTGCGTTCCAGCGCTACTGGGAGTGCAACCACCCCGGTGAGCCGCTTGAGGAGTACCTACGGCGCCGTACATGGTTCAGCCGGTTCCCGGGATCGCGATCCTTGTCCCGGCAGATGCAGTCAGTGCTGTCAGACGTCGCGCAGGCGGTGTCCTTGCCCGGGACGGTGGGGGTACTCGCGGGAAAGGGACTTCGGTCGCTCATCCGTGCGTTGCGCGACCGTCGTCACCAGGTCCGCTCGCTCGCCGAGTGCCGCCGTCTGGCCGACCTGCTTGAAGCTGAACCGGACCTGGAAGCACTCAGCTACTACTCGCATCTGCTTGCCTGGGACCTCAGCAGGGTTCCGGTCAAGCGTCAGGCAACACTCGTCGTTCTTCTGGACACCTTTGAGGATGTCGGGGACCGCGTGCACCGCGACCTCGAGCGGCTGATCCAACGGGTGGTGTGGCTGATGCCGAACGCACTCTTCGTTATCACCGGCCGAAACCGTCTGCAGTGGGACGATGCCAAACTGGAAGGGCAGCTGGACTGGGCGGGACCGGACTTCTGGCCGCTGCTCGTCGGTGGCGCAGTGCAGGAACCGCGTCAGCACACGGTCGGATACCTGTCTGCTGAGGACTGCGAGAGATACCTGTGCGAGCGGCTGACCGTGGACAGCCGGCCGCTGATGGATGACGGTGCGCGACATCTGATTACCGCCAACTCGCATGGGTTGCCGCTGTACCTGGACCTCGCGGTGATGCGGTTCTTGGACATGTACCGCAAGAACGGGCGCGCCCCGGTAGCGAGCGAGTTCAATCTGGACTTCCCGGCGCTGGTCGCCCGAACCTTCCGGGATCTCCCACCGAGCGTGCGGCAGGTCCTCAGAGCGGTGAGTCTGCTGGATTCCTTCTCTGTCGAGTTGGCAGCTGCCGCCGCGGGCCTCGATCATGACGCTCCCGCAATGGAGTTGGTCGAGCGTCCCTTCGTGGACCTGGATCCCGGCGCGCCTTGGCCCTACCGGCTGCACAACCTCGTACGCGATGCCATGCGCGAGGCGGACTCGACGAGCGAGGACCGCTGGAGCCCGGCTGACTGGCGGCGGGCCGCTCAACGCACAGTCGATGCTCTGGAACGTGAGGTGAACGGCGACCGAAGGCGTCTGGTCGCCGCCTTGCGACAGGGCATGACGATCGCCCGCGACTATGGCCTGGAACTCGGATGGCTCCAGGAAGCGGCCTTCCGCTACGTCGCCGACTTCGTGTGGGAGCCCATCGAACTGCCTCCCCCAGCTGTGGAACAGAGGCGCAGCGCCCGGATCGGGAGTGCGGCGGATGCCCTGGCCATCACGCTGTCCGCGATCGCACGGCGGCAGCGGTGTCACCGGGGTGAAACGGCTGCGGAATTGCGTGTGGTGCTGGCGTCGGGGAAACTGCCCGACTCGCTGTTGGAGCTGCCGCGTTATTTCCTTGCGGAGTGTGACCGCGACCTCGGGAACTTCGCGAGCTCGCTGGAGGGGATGCGGCAGGTCGTCGAGGCCGGGGGTCGGCTGGCCCCCACTGCGGCCCGTGGCTTGGTACACCTCGCGCGTCGTGTGGGGCGCTTTCCTGAGGTGCATGCCGCAGCCGAGGCCCTGGGCGTGGAGGGCCGCCGCGATCGGGCACTCGGCGACCTCTGGTGGACCCAAGGGGACATGGCACTGGCGTGTTCCTCGTACGCGGTCAACCGCGATGAGGCGCTACGGCGTGACCAGCCGGGCGAGGCCGCACTGTCGCAGGCGTGCTTGGCCTTCGCTGCCGCGTTCCGGGACCGCCCACGAGCCGGGGAGGAGATCGAGCGGGCGTGGGACGACCTGGGAGGAGTGTCGATCCGGTGGGCGGAGCTCCAGACGAAGATCGCCTGTCTCGTCCGGGATGCCGGTGTCAGCACTGACCTGCCCGTCCGCGCGGAGGAAGTCGTCGACGAGGCCCGCGAAGCGGGGCTGACGTCGTCCATCGCATATGTGCGCTTCGCGGTCTGTCTCCACGCCGCCGTGCTGGACCAGCCTGCCCTGCATGCCGAGGCACGGGAACGGCTGCACGAGTGCGTACGAGGAGAGGAATTCGCCTACTTGGTCGAACTGTCGTACCTGATGGCGGGGGAGGATCCGCCCGAGGATCTGCCGCGCGCCCAATGGATGGATGAGCGAAGTCGGGTGCGGGCACGCTGGGTTGCAATTGTCGAGGATCGGCGCCGAGAAGCCGCCGCATACAGAGGAGCCTGAGCAGGGTGGCCACATATACCAGGCTGGACCAGATCGACCTGCCCGCCGTGTCCGAGCGCTACGGGCTCCGGGACTCGCAGCTGGAACCCCTCAAGGGTGGTGCAGCGAATTCCAGCTTCCACCTGTCGAGCGCTTCCGGCGACTTCACGCTGACCATCCTCGACAATCACGACCTCGTCAGCGCTCAGCGACTGGCGACGCACACGCAGGCCGTGTATCGGCTGGGCGTACCGACCACCGAGGTTGTTCCCGCCCTCGACGGAGCGCTCATCACTACTTTCGGCGGCCGCCCGGTAGTCCTGAAGAAGTGGATCACGGGGCAGGTGCTTCAACCGCTTCCGATTCCCCTGCTGCCCGAGGCGGGGCGCATCCTTGCGCAACTGCATTCCCTGGCGCCGGGTTCGGAAGGGCTCGCCGACCTTCCTGTCGGCACGCGCCGCCTTTCCCCCGAGCAACTGGATGCCATTCCGCATTTCGCCGACCGTGAGTTCGGGGCATGGCTCACCGAGCGCCTGAAGCGGGTGCGCAGCGCCGAGGCGGGGAGCGAGCGTGCTAAGACGATCGCGCATGGGGACCTCTTCGCCGACAACGTGATCGTGCGTGACGGCGGGGAACTGTCCGTACTGGACTGGGAAACGATCTCTCTCGACGATCCTCTGCTTGACCTCGGAATGGCGGCGGTCGGGCTGGCGCAGGAGGATGACGTCTTGGTGCCCGAAAGGCTGAGTGCCCTGGTGGCGGGATATCAGGCCCTTACTCCCCTGTCGGAGGCAGATGCCGCCGCATTGCCACTGGAGATCGAACACGCGGCGTGCATCATCGCCTTCCACCGCTATTACCGGCACCATGTGCGCTTTCCCGATCCGAGCAAGAGTACGTACCACCTAAAGATGATCAAGTTTGTGGAATCCGTGTCAGCTGTGACTCGTCCTTGCCAATCATGCGGGAGTGAGCTGCATGTGATCCGTGGGCCGCTGCCGACCGGTGGGGTGTGCTGACCGTCGAAGTTGACGATCTCCTGGACGCCGGTCCGACCGTCCGGGCGCGTAGGGCCCGTTCGGTGACGGGTCTCCGGTCGGCCGGACCGGCTACTGCGGGAACGTAACACCCTTGCAATGTCTTGCGTAAGGTCTTGCAACGGGGAATCGGCGCGGATAGAACCATGACCCATGTCCTCCACCACCCGCCGGTCCCGCCGGCGCCCGGCCGCCGCGCTCGCCCTGGTCCTCGGTGCGGCGACCCTGCTGGTCTCGTCTCCGCAGCAACCGGCGCAGGCGGCGCCGGCCCCTCCGGAGCAGGCGCTGGCCCAGTGGATCGACCGTGACACCGTCGTCTGGAAGGGCGCGGAACACCGCGCTGCCCAGCTGGAGTTCGGTGCCCATGGCGATCACATACGGCTGGCGCCGGGCAGCCTCTCGCCGTCCGAACGGGCCGCCTATCCGCATCTGACGGGGTACCCGGCCTTCACCGTCGACCCCCGCGACCGCCACCTGGCCGGTAGCGCGCTGCGCGGCAAGCTCGTCGCCGCCCAGCGCACCATCGACGGGCGGCGCACCACCACCGGCGTCCAGATACCCGGCGTTCTGGACGACCTCTACGGCCGCCATGCCCAACAGGCCGCGCTGGGGCCGGTGTTCGGCCGCCACGGCCGGCCCACGCTCTCCCTCTGGGCGCCCACCGCCCGCACCGTCGCCCTGGAGCTCGACGGCCGTACGGTCCCGATGCGGCGCGATGACCGCAGCGGTGTCTGGCGCGTCCAGGGGCAGCGGGACTGGGCCGGGAAGCCGTACCGCTACCTGGTCACGGTCTTCGCGCCCACCGTCGGCAAGACCGTCACCAACAAGGTCACCGACCCCTACTCCACCGCCCTGACCGCCGATTCGGCCCGCAGTCTCGTCACCGACCTCGATGACCCGCGGCTCGCCCCGGACGGCTGGGCGCGGCTGGACAAGCCCGCAGCGGTGCCGCTGCGCCGGGCCCGCATCCAGGAGCTGCAGATCCGCGACTTCTCCGTCGAGGACCGCACCTCCCGCCACCCGGGGCAGTACCTCGCCTTCACTGACCGGCGCTCGGACGGGATGCGGCACCTGCGCTCCCTCGCCCGGTCCGGCACCTCCTACGTCCATCTGCTGCCCGCCTTCGACTTCGCCACCGCGCCCGAGCGCCGCGCCGACCAGGCCCGTCCCGGCTGCGACCTCGCCTCGTACGCCCCCGACTCCGACCGTCAGCAGGACTGCGTCGGGAAGACCGCCGCCCGCGACGCCTACAACTGGGGCTACGACCCGCTGCACTACACCGTCCCGGAAGGGTCCTACGCCTCCGACCCGGACGGGACGGCCCGCACCGTCGAGTTCCGGCGGATGGTCCAGGGGCTGAACAGCGCCGGGCTGCGTACCGTCATGGACGTCGTCTACAACCACACCGCCGCGAGCGGCCAGGATGCGCGCTCCGTTCTGGACCGCATCGTCCCCGGCTACTACCAGCGGCTCATGGACGACGGCAGCGTCGCCACCTCCACCTGCTGCTCGGGCACCGCGCCCGAGCACACCATGATGGGCAAGCTCGTCGTCGACTCGGTCGTCACCTGGGCCAAGGCGTACAAGGTCGACGGCTTCCGCTTCGACCTCATGGGCCACCACCCCAAGGCCAACATCCTCGCCGTCAGGAAGGCCCTCGACGCGCTGACCCCGGAGAAGGACGGCGTCGACGGCAAGAAGATCGTCCTCTACGGCGAGGGCTGGAACTTCGGCGAGGCCGCGAACGATGCCCGCTTCGTCCAGGCCACCCAGCGGAACATGGCCGGCACCGGCATCGCCACCTTCAACGACCGGGCCAGGGACGCGGTGCGCGGCGGCGGCCCCTTCGACGACGACCCCCGCATCCAGGGCTTCGCCTCGGGCCTGGCCACCGACCCCAACTCATCGAAGGAGAACGGCACTCCGGCCGAGCAGCGCGCCCGGCTCCTGCACTACCAGGACCTCCTCAAGGTCGGTCTCACCGGCAACCTCGCCGACTACACCTTCACCGACACCACCGGCCACCGCGTCAAGGGCTCCCAGGTCGACTACAACGGCGCCCCGGCCGGCTACGCCGCCGCCCCCGGTGACGCGCTCGCCTACGCCGACGCCCACGACAACGAAACCCTCTACGACGCCCTCGCCTACAAACTCCCGCCCAACACCGGCCCCGCCGACCGCGCCCGGATGCAGGTCCTGGCCCTCGCCACCGCGGCCCTCTCGCAAGGCCCCGCGCTCTCCCAGGCGGGCTCCGACCTCCTGCGCTCCAAGTCCCTGGACCGTAACTCCTTCGACAGCGGCGACTGGTTCAACGCCCTGCACTGGAACTGCGCCGACGGCAACGGCTTCGGCCGCGGGCTGCCGCCGGCCGCCGACAACAAGGACAAGTGGCCCTACGCCAGGCCCCTGCTGGCTGACCCCGCGCTCCGGCCCGGCTGTGCCACGATCCACGGCGCCTCCGCCGCCTACCGCGACCTGCTCCGTATCCACGCCACCGAACCGGCCTTCGGCCTGCCCACCACCGCCCGCGTCCAGTCCGCGCTGTCCTTCCCGCTCTCCGGTAAGGACGAGACCCCCGGCGTCCTCACCATGCGCCTGGGCAACCTCGTCGTCGTCCTCAACGCCACCCCGGACCGGCAGCACCAGACCGTCCGCGACCTGGCGGGGGAGCGCTACGCGCTGCACCCCGTCCAGGCCCACGGCGCCGACCGCACCACCGCCACCGCGTCCTACGCGCCCGCCTCGGGCACCTTCACGGTTCCGGGACGCACGGTGGCCGTCTTCCGTCAGGGTCAGGAGAAGCCGGCTGGTGCGGCGGGGCGTGGTGGAGGTGGCCGCGGGTGAGGAAGTCCTGGAGTTCGCGGTGACGGAACTGGTAGGCGATCCCGGCGGTGCGCGTCAGACCCGCCTCGCAGCACCAGTCGAGGAAACGGCCCAGGCGCCAGGGCAGTGGCTGGCTGGACCACCAGCGGCGGGTGCAGAGCAGGAAGGCCGTGTAGCGGATACCTGCGGCGCCGAGGGCCGGTCCGGCGCCGGTCCTGAACAGCGGGCCGAACGCACGCCAGGGCCTGAACAGCGCGTCGAGCGCGCCCCGGTAACCGCATCGGAACAGGCGGTTGTAGAGGAGCGCGAGCGCACGCCCGCCGCCGAGACCGAACAGCAGCATGTAGATGAGTACGGCCCCGAGCGCGAATACGGGGCCCAGGGCGAACCAATAGAAAGGGACGAACCCGAGCCCGACCACGAGGCCGGTCGCGAACCCGGTCACGAGGTCGTCCCGCACCATGCCGCGCGGCGACGCGTTTCCGTGCGACCTGCGCACTTCGGGGGCGTCCGAGAGCACGCCCGCCAGTCCGGCTCCCACCATCGCTCCACCGGCCAGCCCCACCAGCAGTCCGTAGACGAGCCCGATCACCGGCCCGACGACATTCCCGATGTCGACCACGACGATGAGCCCGCCCCAGAAGAGCCCACCCACCAGCCCGTTCACGAGCTGGTGCCGTCCCGCGGGGGTTTTGGCAGCGACGCGTTCCAGCCGGGACGGCATGGGCCACGGCGGGATTCCGATGAGCAGACTGCCCACCGCCATGAGTGTCACATTCGCCGCGTACACCTTCCAGTCATCGAGCAGGGCGGCAGGCAGGTCAGCGGTGGCCCACAGCGCGAGGGTCAGCAGGACGTGGACGGTGCGGGCGCGGCGGTGGCCGGTGAGCGGCCACAGTTCATGGAGGACGAGGTCGGTGCCCGAGAGACGCCGCCCGGCCACATCGCGGGCGCTGGTGGTGTTGGCGTGCAGGTAGCCGGCGAGGACCGTCAGCCAGGTGCGTACCTGGAGCCGGGTGTAGGGCGCCGTCGTGGCGCCTGTGGAGGAGGCGGCAAGGAGGAACAGATTCAGCAGATGGTCCCGGATCTGCTCGGGGGTCCGGAGGGTGGGCTCAAGGAGATCCGCGGGGTCACGGGCCCAACTGCCGTCGCGGTGGCGCGCGTCGTAAACGGCGAGGGCCAGGGTCAGCCGCCAGGGCGTGGACAGGCCCCGGGCCAGTGGACCGGCCGGGGCGGCGTGGAGGGCGTTCAGGACGGGTTCCCAGCGGGCCGGCTTGCGGGCGCGAGCGGTGACGAACGCCTCGGTCGCGGCCAGGCTGACGGGGGCGATGTCGATACGGGAGGCGTCCTCCGCCCACATATCCGCACCTTCGAGCGCGGCGTAGGGAGTGCTGCGGCAGGTGAGGACGAGCTGGCCCTTGGCGGTGCCATGGACGTAGCGGTTCATCGCCTCCAGAGCGGCCGCGGCGCGGGAGGTGCGCCCGGGAGTCTCCCCGGCGTCCATTTCGTCGAGCCCGTCGAGCACGGGGAGGATCAGCCGGGCGGCGACCAGGGCGGCCGCTGCGGTGGGGCGTAGCCGGTGGGTACGGGTGAGATGGTCGGCGAGCCAGTCGTCGAGCGTGTTCCGGTCGGGGTCGAAGGTGGACAACGACAGGCGTACGGGAACGGTGCCGCCCGGCGCGCGGTCGGCGAGCAGAAGCAGTATCAGGTGGAGGGCGAGCACGGTTTTGCCGGCTCCGGGTGCGCCGGTGATGACGAGACGGCCGGGCCGGAGAGCCTGGTAGTAGGCGGCGACTTCTTGCAACGTGCCGTGGGGTGCTGCGCCGGTGCCGTGGTGGGCGGGGGAGGGCAGGAAGGTGAACTCGACGTTGATGGTGCGGTCGCTGCCGCCGAGGAGTCTCTGGCGGGCTTCCTCCTCGCGCTTCCTGACGTCGACGGCGAGGCGGTCGGCGAGTCCGGCGGTGTCGGTGTCCTGCCACGCCTGGGAGAGCGTCGCCTGGTGCAGGCCCGCCACCGCCAGCATCAGGCTGACCAGCCCGACCGCCAGCCCGCCCGGGTCCACCGCCCCGGTACCCGCCCGGACGGCTATGGTGACCGCCACCCCCACGGTCACCACCGTCAGCGCCAGCCATCCCCACCGCGGGTGACGTGCCGTGGCGGGGTGCGCCCTGGTCACCTGCTGCGTGAGCGGAAGCGGAAGGCGGCGGCCACGGCCAAGGTGCCCAGGACGACGGTTCCCGCGGCCAGCGCGATCAGCCGCGTGGTGCCCTGGCTGCCGGTCGTCGCCAGGTTGCCGGAGGGGCCGGCCTTGCCTCCCGTGGCCGCGCCCGCCCTCCCACCTCCGCCCGGGTGCTGCGACCCGGTGGTGCCGGAGGTGGCCGTATCAGCCGTCCCGGACGGGTCCGGGCCGGCCGTCGTTCCCTTCCCGGCGATGCCGAGCGAGGCCACGACGTGGTGTTGCCGCGGATCCAGCGTGCACGGCACATCGAGCTTGACCGTCATGACGCCGCTCGCGGTGACGTGCACGATGAGGTCACCGATGGAGATCTTCGCCCTGCCCGGCCGGCTGAAGGTGCGGCTCGGCGCGGCGCCGGTCGCCTTGACCACGAACGGTCCGGACGCCGGGACGTGGGTCCTGGCCACGTGGAACGGCACTGTGAGGTGGGTGTCGCCCTCGGGCGCTGTCACCCGGACCTTCGCTTCCACGGTGCCCTGGATGGTCTTGATGCCGGCCCTGCGCAGCCCTTTCGCGTCAGCCGCGCTCACCGGTACCGCCGCACGGATGGCGAACTTAGGGGTGGGCCTGCCGACCGCAGCCGACGTCGGGACATCCGAGTCGATCTTCACCGTGCCCGGCCGGTCGTGGGCCGCCAGAACCGAGCAGGTGTACCGGAGTTCGAGCGATAACGGGTCCGCGGCCGCCGGTCCGGCTCCGAACACTCCCACGCTTGCGGCCGCGACCCCTGCCGCCATCGTCAGTCCCCAGGCTCTACGGGCCACGGGACCGCTCGGGACGGCACGGGATGTCCTGTGCTGCGCACGCGGGTTCTGGATCAGCTTGTCGCTTGCCATCTTGATCCTCGGTCAAGTA
This sequence comes from Streptomyces sp. NPDC029466, assembly GCF_055574515.1. Lineage (NCBI taxonomy): Bacteria > Bacillati > Actinomycetota > Actinomycetes > Kitasatosporales > Streptomycetaceae > Streptomyces > Streptomyces sp. NPDC029466. The sequence continues at coordinate 21,214 of NZ_JBVHZH010000001.1, read as the reverse complement.
CTGGGGTCTCTGGACAAGGCCCACGGGTTCGTCCACCAGGCGGGGCGGTTGCGGGGCCCGTCCCACCTCAGCCGGCGGGGACCCGCCTTGCCCTGGCGCACAGCGGATCCGGTGACCGATCGTAGGACTGAATCACCCTCCGGAATTGCCCGCGCGCGTAAGGAAATTGTCACAGTGCGCAACGGCGAGGTCAGCGCACGCATCGCTCCGCCTGTGGCGCGCGCTGCCCGGACCGCACCGCCTTCACTAGAATTCGGCGGCACCACCGGGGGGCCTCATGCCGTGAGCGCGAGAACCGACTCCGGCGGTGCACGCTGTGAGAAGGCCGCGGTGAAGGGTGTCTTCGATGGCCTTGGGAACCTACGTGGTGGATTCGTGGACGACCCGGGACGTGGCGTCGCGGGAGCGCACCGATCTCTGGGCCGAGCGTGTGACGTCGTATCAAAGCCGGATGAGCTATGGGTACCCGCACACCGACGACTTTCCTGCGGGCACGATCCGGCAGTGCACCGACACCTATCAGCTCGTCAAGTGGTGGTCGGACACGATCAAGTACACCCGGACCGCGGGCCAGGTGCGGCACGAGCCGGACGAGGACTACCGCTTGGTGCTGCCGGTCGCCGGAGAGCTGGTGCTGCGGCAGGACGACCAGGAGCTACGGCTGGTGCCGGAGACCGGGTGCCTGCTCACGTTCGCCGCACCGTTCGAGATCCTCCAGGACGACCCCATGCGGGCGTTCATCATGTCGATCCCCGCTCAGGAGGTGAACGGGCGGCTGAACCGGTCGTCGCCGCTCGCTACGGGCCTCGACCTGACCTCCGGCCTGGGGCGGGTGGTAGGCGACATGCTGACCGGCCTGCACGAGGAGCGCGACACCCTCACCAGCGGCCAGTTCGACGCGGTGTCGGACCGGCTGGTCGAGCTCCTGTGCATGCTCGTCGCGGGCGACGACCGCCCCACCGCACCGGGCCATCTGGCCGAGGTGGAGACGGTGGTCCGCCGCTACATCCGCGAGCACGCGGCCGACCCCGACATGACCGGCGCCACCATGGCACGGGCGCTGGGCTGGTCGCTGCGCCAGGTGCAGCTGGCCCTTCAGCATGCCGGGACGACCCCCCGCGAGCTGATCCGCGAGGAGCGGCTGCGGTTGGTACGGGACCGGCTGCGGGCGCCCGCGTACCGGCATATGACGATCACCGAGCTGGCGTACGCGTCGGGCTTCTCCTCCTCCAGCGCGCTCAGCACCGCATTCCGGCAGCGCTTCGGGGTGTGCCCCCGCGAGATGCGGCACGCGGGCCCCCGGTCCGTCGGCGATACGCGCCGGAGCTGATTGACGCCCCCGGCCCTCCGGTCGCACCGGTCGCGGTCAAACTTTCACGAACACCTCTGTTCGCAGAACCTCTCTCGACGCTACCTTTGGCGTCGCACGGGGTCGGAACTCCCGTTCCCGGCAAGCCGATTCGAGACGAGGTGCACATGCGAAGGACCCGCTCGTTACTCGCGATACTGGTCGCGCTGCCTGCCCTGGGGCTGAGCACACCGCAAGCCCTGGCGGCCGCCCCACAGGCGCAGGCGCAGACCCGGGCCGACTGCCCGAACACGATGATCTTCGAGGTCGGGGGTCACCTCGATGGCGATGCCACGGTCTACGACCGCAGCAACGCCGCGCTCCCCGAAGGCGTTTCGTTCACCAAAATCCACTACTCGGCGTCCATCGCTCCCTACCCCGGCGACACCAAGACGCTGGACGACTCCGTGGCCGAGGGCATCGCCACGCTCGACGCGGCGGTGAAGACCTTCCACGGCGCATGCTCCGCCAGTCACGTGACCATCGCCGGCTACTCGCAGGGCGCGCTCGTCGCCGGCGATGAGCTGGCCGCCCTCTCCAGCAGCGACGCCGTCCCGCACGACCAGATCAACGGCGTGCTCTACGGCGATCCCCGGCGGCCCGGTGTGGACGGCGGCCCCGGCGGCATCGAAACGAACCTGCCGACGATCCTGCCGGGCATGACCATGAAGGGACCGCGCGGCTTCGGCGACCTGACGGTCAAGGAGATCTGCAACACCAACGACGGCATCTGCTACTCCGAGAACCCGGTCACGAACCTGGCGTGCTTCGCCAACGGCGTGGTCGGCTACTTCACCGGCGACCACGGTTACGACATCGACCCGCACGCCGTCTCGGGCGGCGGCGACCAGCTCCACCGTCAGGCGCCGAAGGTCCCGCTCTGCGGCCCCGGACTGCAGATCCCGAACAAGACGCCCCACGCACTGTTCCAGAGCGACCGCACCGCGGCCCGGCACCAGGTAGCCGGATACCGCGCGATGCTCACGCCGCTGCTGCCCGCCGGCCTACGGGACCAGCTGGCGCGCTTCCCCTGGCTCCCCTAGCCGTTCAGCCGAGGAGCCGTACCGCAAGCCGGACGAGCGGATCCTCCAGTCCGCGCAGGCCCGTCAGGTCGTCCGCGACCAGGTGCGCCGTCACCAGCTGCGCGGTGGCCGCGACCAGGGCTTCGCAGCCGAAGCTCCGCTCGTCCGCACCGCCCTCGTCCGCCACGTGGAAGATCTCGGCGAGGGCGTCGGCAAACCATCGCTGCCACTCCATACGGATGGCCATCGCCTCAGGCCCGGCGGCATACACCTCGACGAGGAACAGCCGGGCAAAGGCGGACTGTTCGGTGAGGGTCCGCAGATAGAGGTGCAGCAGCCGGCGGAAGGTCTCCTCCGGGGGCGCCTGCCGGGTTGCCTCCGGAGAGCCGGCCGCCGACTGCCGAGCGGCCTCCAGCAGGCCCGCCAGCTGCTTCGTGGCCGCGTCCAGGGCCTGGACGAAGCAGTCCTCCTTGGAACGGAACTGCTGGTAGAAGGTCTCCCGCGACACCCCGGCGCGCCGGATGATCTCGGCAACCGAGGTCCCCACGTACCCCTTGTCCTTCATCGCCTCGGCGAGGGCGGTCAGCATGCGCAGCCGCTGCGACGTCACCACCTGCTCACGGCTGAGGTGGTGCCGGCCGCTGGGCAGCGGCCCGGGCCGGGCAGCACTGCCCCGGGACTCAGCCACTCTTCCCTCCACAGATCGGATCGGGCTCAAGGACCCGGGGGCGCCTCAGGCCCCCAGCCGCTTTTCGAGGAGGGTGACGGCGTACGGGCTGCCGCCGCCGCCCTCCTTGGACTGCTCCCCGACGACCGAGTAACCGGCGCCCTCGTAATAGGTGCGCAGCCGCGGGTTGGAGGAGACACAGTCCAGCCGGGCCCACGCCCGCCCCGCCCCCGCTATCCGCCGCTCGGCATGCGTCAGCAGCGCCCGCCCCGCCCCGGCCGGGGCGTGCCGGCGGTCCACCATCAGCCGGTGCACATAGCCCGCCTCCGGCGGCCGCGGCCCCCACGCGGGCACGTCCTCCCACCACAACTCGAAGGCCCCCACCCGCCGCCCGGCGACCTCCGCCAGCCAGACCTCCCCGTCCTTCTGCCGCAGCCGGAAGTGCGCCTCATCCTTGCCGCCGGGTTTCCACTGGTCGATCCCGTTCTCCTGCATCCAACGGGCGGCCCCGTCGTACAGCTCGACCAGGGCCGCGAAATCGTCGTCTTCACCGGCGCGGACGAGCCTGAAGCTGATGTCTCCCATGCGGTTGATTTTCCTCCCACGTTTTCGGCTGGCCCGCCGTGGGGGTTGTTCGCCGTTGCGCCTGCGGCGGGCGGTGCCGCTGCGCGGGGCTGTTGGGGTGCGGTGGGGGGGGGGGGGGGGGGGGGGGGGGGGGGGGGGGGGGGGGGGGGGGGGGGGGGGGGGGGCGGGGGCGCCCCCCCGTCCCCCT
>NZ_JBVHZH010000001.1:0-17395 GCF_055574515.1 Streptomyces sp. NPDC029466 | reverse complement strand
GTTGGGGTGTGGGGGGGGGGGGGGGTCGCGGTGTGGGGGTTGGGGGGGGGGGGGGGGGGGTTTTGGGGGGGGGGGGGGGGGCTTTTTTTTTTTTCCCCCCCCCCCCCCCCCCCCCTCCGGCCCGTCCCCTCCCGTTGAGTGGGTGGGAGAAACCTTGGTGGGGGTGCACGCCGGTGGTCCACTGCTCCTCGCGAAAGCAGGAGTGACACGTCCTAGGGACGCCCGCCCCCACTCACCGTTACTACTCCCCCCACGGGAGGGGGCGGGCCGGAGGGGGGGGGGGGGGGGGGGGGGGGGGGGGAAGGGGGGAACACCAAAAACCCAAAGAACAAAACCAAAAAACACAACCACCAAAAAAACTGAACGCCCACCACCCCCCCCCCCCTCGCTTGTTGGGGGCCCCCCCCCCCCCCCCTCTTCCCCCCCCCCCCCCCCCCCCCCCCCCCCCCCCCCCAGCCCCCGGAGGCCCGTCACCGCACCCAACACCCACCCGGCCCGCCGCAGGCGCAACGGCGAGCAACCACCACGGCGGGAAAGCCGAAAACGTGGGCCCAAGGCAAAGCGCAGCCGAAACGTGGGAAGGCTAAGCGAAGCGCCCAAGGCGAGCTACAAGATCCGCGAACATCCCGTCCTCCGGTTCCTCGGCCAGTATGCGGCGGACCACGACGGCCATCTGGGCGTCATACGCCGCGCTCACCGCCGCCAGCGCAGCGAAATCGTGGACGAGCTGGCGTTCCAGCTCGGAGCGCGGTACGCGGCGGCCGTCCAGCCACAGCAGGGCGGTGGTCTCGGCGAGGGAGACCCAGGAGCGGACCACCAACTCCAGCCGTGGGGCGGGGTCGGGGATGCCGAGGTGGGCCAGGATCTGTTCGTAGGCGGCCTGGCGGACGCCGTCGATCATCGCGCCGGTGCGGGTGGAGCCGATCGCCGGGCCGCCGCGCATCAGGGCCGAGAAGCCGGGGCCGTGCTCGGCCACGAAGTCGAAGAAGCGCTCCATGACCCGCAACAGCCGGGCGCCGAGCGGGCCTTCGTGCGGCTCCACGAAACGGGCGGTGAGCTCTTCGGCGGCCCGGCGCAGCGCGGCCTCGTACAGCTGCTGTTTGCCGGGGAAGTAGTGGTAGACGAGCGGGCGGGAGATACCGGCCGCCTCGGCGACCTCGTCGATCGAGACATCCTCCGGGGAACGGTGGCTGAAGAGGTCGAGCGCGACAGCGATCAGCTGCTCACGCCGCTCCTCGACGCCCATTCTCCGCCGCGTCCCGGTCGTCATGCGGCCACCCTAACGACCTGGGGCGCGGCGCGGAATCGCCGGTCTCATCACAGATCGAACACAAGACGTCCACCGCGCGCCCGGGAGCCGCAGAGCGGCAGGGGGTCCGCGCGTGCGGCGTCCGTCAGCAGGTCATCGCGGTGGACGGTGAAAGGTCAGGGGGGCGTCTGCGGGTCCGTGGGGTGCTCCTCCCCGTCGGTGAGCAGCCGGTCGACATCCATCACCGGGCGCAGCGCGCCCAGGAGCGCGCCGACGCACATCTCGCGCAACTCGGTGCGGCTGAAGGTCTGATGCGTCAGCCACTCCACGCAGAGCGTGCGGACGAACACCAGCCAGCTCATCAGGGCCGCCGGCACCAGCTCGCCGGGTCCGGCGCCGAGGCCGGTGGAGTCGAGCAGCCGGCGGCGCAGTTCGGTCAGCTCGTCGGTGATGACGGTCTGGATCACCGGGTCACCGGCGAGCACCCGGTTCGCCGCGAGCACGGTGTGACGGTTCGCGGCGAAGTAGTCGATATGGGCGTCGAGTCCGGCGCGCAGCTGCTCGGGCACGGGGCGGGCCGGATCGAGTTCCGTACGGGTCAGCAGCCGGTCCGCGGCCTGCTGGTAGACGGCGGCGAACAGGTCGCGCTTGTTCGGGAAGTAGCGGTACAGCAGGGCGCGGGAGACGCCGGCCCGTTCGGCGACCTCCTCCATGAACACCTCGTCGTACGGCTTCGCCGCGAAGAGCTGTGCTCCGGTGTCGAGCAGCTGGCTGCGGCGCTCGGCGGGGTCGAGTCGGCGGCGTGTGGTCATGGTTCCGAGGTTACTTGACACCTGTCTACTATCGGCCGTACGTTCCCATTAATAGACAGACGTCTACTAGTGGGCGCACGGGATAGGAGGGCCGGGGCATGGCCGGACTTCTCAAGTGGCTGGCGCTGGCGATGGGGGCCGCCTGTGTGGCGATCGGCGCGTTCCACTTCGTCCTCGGCATCGACTCCGTGCCGGGGGAGGGTGCGGCGGGTGCCACCGTCGACAGCCGGGAGCGCTTCTACGGGGCGGTCTTCCTCGGCTACGGCCTCGCCTGGATTTGGACGGCCCGGCGCTCGCCGGTCCCGGCCACGGCGGTGCGGTGGCTGGCCGGCATCTTCCTGCTCGGCGGCCTCGGCCGTCTGTTGTCACTGGCCGTCCACGGGCCGCCCCAGTGGTTCCAGCTCGCCCTGACCGCCCTCGAACTCGTCCTGCCGCCGCTCTACTTCTGGCTGGCGGCCGCCGACGAACGAGCGGCGGCGGCCCGGCCCTCGCCACGGCGGGCGGAACGGGTGCTTCCCTAGGGCCGGGCCCTGGGCTGCGGGCCACGCGTTAGCCGAGCGCCCCGATCCGCCGCCCGTTCGCCAGGCTGCCGGCCAGTTCCGCACGGTCGCCCTCCTTTGCCGGGACCGACAGCAGGCGGCCGGTCGCCTGGCCGGAGACGCCGCCGGTGGCCCTGACCGAGGTGACCTGGGTGCTGCCCGCGGCGAGCAGCCACCAGCGTTCGTCGGCGGCCTTCCACAGGACCCCGGCCAGCGCCCGGGGGGCCCGGGGGCCGCAGGCGGTGCCGCCCTCGGCGCGGGCCGCGATCGTGCCCGGCGTGTACGGCTTCCCGTTCGGCGGGGGTGTCTGGATCTGGGCCATCGTGCGGCTGCCCGCCCCGCGCCAGGTTTCGGCGCGGGTGCACAGCCAGGCCGCGGTTCCGGCGCCCCCGGGCAGCGGCTGCCGGGCGAACTCCCAGGCGTTGACCGAGCGGACGCCCTGGCCGCGCGCCACGGCCAGCTGGCAGGCCGTGCGGGCCCAGGCCGTCCGGGCCTTCGGGGAGGTCACGTCGCCCGGCTTGCGGGGGCTGCCGTACGTCAGGCGGGCCGGGACCAGTTCACCGAGATCGGTCAGCAGCCGGCCGCCCATCCGCAGCGCCGGCCAGGTCGTGCACTGCGCGCTGGGCGGCGCCGTGGGCACCGGATCGGTCACCCCGCCCGCGCCGACCGTCACCGGCTGGTCCACCGCCTCCGGCTTGACCAGATCGACCAGCCGCGCCGACTTCACCCAAGGGGCGGTCAGAAAGCGCACATTGCCCTGGGTGCGGCTCACCACCAGCGCGGTCGCCGAAGCCGCCGCCGCGCCGTCCGTACGCGCGAAGTCCAGCGCCGCGCCGGTGCCGTCGCTCTGCCCCTCGCCGTCCGCCGCCTCCGCATAGCGCACCACCCGCAGCCCGTCGTGGAAGAGCACCACCACGGCGTGGTTCACCACCCCAGCGAACAGCAGCTGCGCCGGACCGGCCGCCGGACCGGCCGGGGTGCCGGGGGTCGCCGAGACCTGGACCCCGGCCCCGGGCCTGGCCCATACGGCCAGCGCCCGCCGCAGCAGCGCCCGGTCGTGGATCCGGTCGCCGCGGGCGGGCCAGGTCGCGAAGTCCTGCCGTGCCGCGTGCTTCCAGGCGGTCGCGGAGGACACCCTCAGTTTGCCCGGGTCCAGGGCCGCCTCGGCCGCGGCGTTGCGCGCGTACGGCGGGGCGGCGGCGCCGTCCGGGCCCCAGCCCTCGCCCGGCAGCCCCAGCAGCGCCCCGCACACGAGCACGGCCGCGCCCGCCGCCAGCACCGCCCGGCCGTGCTGCCGCCGCCGGATCAGATCCGTCGGCCTGGCCTGCAGCGCACAGGGGTCGAACTCGGCCGACTCCAGCAGCGACCGGTCCCGGCTGCCGGCCGGTGTCGTGGCCCGCTCCGCCTCCTCCAGCGCCTCCCGGGGGTGCGCCACCCCGGCCGCCTCCAGCACCCGGCGGGTCTCCGGTGCGCTCAGCCGCTCCAGATCGCGCAGCACGAACGCCGCCCGGCCCGGCCCGGACAGCGCCGACAGCGCCTGGTCCAGCGCCAGTTCGTCGGCGCCCCCGGAGCGCGGGAAGAGCCGCAGGCCCCACACCTGGGGGAGCAGCGGCGGCAGCGGCAGCCACCGGCGGGTCCGGCCGCCGGCCAGGGCGGCCCGCAGGACCCGCAGCCGGACGAAGGCGTAGCCGGGGTCGATCGCCGCGTCCGCGCCGGTGCGCGGGGCGGGCAGACCGGCCCCGCGGGTGGAGCTGCGCTGGCGCGGCAGGGTCCGCTGCACCACGCCGTGGGCGGCCAGCACCCGCCGGCTGCGGCCCTGGCCGGGCGGCAGGACGAGGTAGGCCAGCCGGACCAGCCGGGGGTAGTGCTCCACCAGCGCCGCCTCGGCCTGCTCGACGTCGATGACGTCACCGAAGTCCGCAAGGCTGCCGGGGGAGGTGCGGTCCGGGCGCCGGGGTGTCGCCTGCTGCTGTTTCTGCTGCTGCTTCACGTTCCGTGAAACGAGTGAATCCTGTGATGGTCACCGGCCCTCCCCGCACCCCGAGGGGCGCCGGGAGGGCCGGTGACGGGCTGCCGGGAGCGGCGGCTTCAGGGCTGGAGGTCGAACTCGCCGTCCCGTGCGCCGAGGACGAAGGCGCGCCACTCCGCCTCGGTGTAGCGCAGGACCACATCGGGGTCCGTGGAGTTGCGCATGGCCACCGCGCCCCGCTCCAGGAAGGCGATCTCCACGGCCTCCTCGGCGTCGCCGGGGGCGCGCTGCCAGGTCGCGTCGGAGATGTCGAGGGCGTAGAGCCACTCCTTCTCAGCTGCGGCACTCATACCGTGATCCCCTCGCTCGTGGTGCGTTCCCGGGTCAGCGTACGCGGCGCTCAGGCGAGCTTCCAGCGGCGGAATACGGCCGTCCCGCCGTCCCCGGCGGCCGAGTTGGCGGCGGACTGGTGCAGCCCGGTGTCCTGCCGGACGGCGGCGCCGGGGACGTTGATGGTGGCGATGTCGCGCCAGGTCGTGCCGCCGTCGGTGGAGCAGGCGCCGGTGTAGCTGCCGGAGGTGCCGTGGTCCTCGCCGCGGGTCAGCCGGAGCAGTACGGGGGCGGTGATGCCGGTGAGCCGCCGGTAGGTGTCCAGGGTGCCGTCGCCGCTGGCGTCGTAGGACAGCACCACGCCGTTGGCGGGCGTCACGGACAGGTTGAGGAAACCGAGGGCGTCCGGGGAGCCCGGGGCGGCGGCGGTGAGGCGGTTGCGGACGATGATGCCGGCGCGGGCCCAGGGGCCGGTCGGGTCCTGGGCGGTCACCTCGACGGTGACCGAGCCGCCGGCGGTGAGGGCGTCCGGCCGGTAGAGCGCGCCGAACTCGGCGGTGGCCTTCCACAGGTCCGCGCCCGCGCCATGGATGGCGAAACGGTCGTCCAACTGGCCGAAAACCGCCGCATTGGTGGTGACCGTCCGCAGCCCCGGGTCCAGCGGCCCCGCCACGAACAGCGTGCCGTGCCGCGCCGTACGGACCCGCGGTGCGCCCTGCGGGCCGTAGTCGACGGTGAGGTCGTAGGGGAGGGGGTGGAGGGGGGCTCCCAGGGGGCCGGCCGGGGCGGTGACCCGCCAGCGGGCGCTGCCGGTGCCGCCGGGCGGGACCGAGGGCAGCGACACCGGGCCCGAGGCGGTGGCGTCGACACCGGTCAGGGCGAAGTCCACCCGGCCGGTCGCCCGCAGCCCGTTGACGTTGCGCAGCGCCGCGGTGACCGTGGCCCGGCCGCCCGGCGGCAGCGCGGCCGGGTCCGCGGTGACTGTGACGGTGCCCTGGTAGGGGGCCTGGGCGAGGGTGTCGTGGACGCGCCGTGCGGTGCGGTAGGCATCGGTCGTCGGGCGCAGCGGATGGCTGGTGCGGGCGTGGGTCCAGGGCTCTTCCAGGGCGTACCAGTCGAAGGTCTTCGGCGGGCGGTCCGCCGCCAGGGCGTCCGCGAGCTCGTCCAAGTACGCCTGCCACTGCGGGAGATGGACCTCGCCGATCAGCCCGTGCCAGTCGCGGTTGGCGTAGTTGGCGAGCGAGCCGCCGTCGGCGGTGGGCCGGTCCGCCCAGGTGGTGATCAGTGCCCGGGCGCTGTGTTCCAGCCGCGCCTCCTCCTCGGTGCCGGTCGCCATCGCGCGGGCGTCCGCCAGCCACGGCCCCAGCAGGAACCGCCGGTGGGCGCCGGTGACCTCGTCGCTGAGCCGCATCAGCCGGAGCCAGAGTCCGGACAGCGCCCGGAAGGTGTCCCGGTCCTTGCGCCGGTAGGCGTCCTGGAGCTGCCCGATCAGCTGCCAGGACCGGTTGGCCAGCGCCTGCCGGGCGGCGTCCGTCAGATCGTGGCGGTAGGCGTCGCTGCCGCGCAGCGCGGGGCGGACCGCGAGCAGCGCGGCGAACGCGGTGTCGAAGGCCGCCGGGTCGAAGGCGGGGGTGTGGGTGGCGTAGACGGTGCCGGAGCGGGCGGCCAGGTTCGGGCGGGCGGCGAAGACGGAGTCGTGCGGGCGGCCGTCCTTGCTGGAGATCTCGTACGCGCTGGTGCGCAGCGCGGCGAACGCGGCACGGGCATGGGCGTCACGGGCGCCGTAACGGAGGTCGGCATAGCCGTCGAACCACGCGGTGCGGTCCACCGGGCGCTCCCGCCAGGCCAGTTCGCCGAACAGCTCGAAGGCGGCCGGGTCGCGCTCGGCGGCCTCCGGCATGTACGCGGTGCCGACGAGCCGGCTGCCCGGCTTGTCGCGCCAGGCGGTGAAGCGCTCGGCCCAGATGTGGGTCTTGGCGCCGACGGTGGTGCGGCCGCCGAAGTTGGGGATGGAGCCGAAGGCGTACGGCACCCCGCCCCAGTCCCGCTCCCGGTCGGTGACCGTGTCGAGGTCGCTGAGGCCGTCCACGATCAGCATCCGGTCGTGGTCGACGGCGTCCAGCAGATCGCGCCGCGGGTTGTCCTGCCAGCCGAGGATCACCCAGGTCGCGCCGGGGCGGGCGGTGCGCAGTGCCTTCTCGACCGCGCGGGCGGCGTCCGGCACCGGTACGTCCCCGGGGTCGCCGCCCTCGTGCAGCAGATCCATCTTGAAGTGGTCGGCGGGGCCCAGGAGTTGCTCCTGGTGGCGGTAGAAGGCGGCGGCGACGGCGGCGAAGACATCGGTGCGCGGATCGAGCCAGTCGGGGCGCTTGAGGCCCGCCCAGGTGCCCTGGGGGACGGTCCTGGCCCCGGGGTTGCGGGCGGCGAAACCGTCCGGGACGGTGCCGAAGTAGCCGGGGAGGACGGGGTGCATGCCCAGCTCGCGCAGCCGGGTGGTGATCCGGCGGCCCAACTCCGCCCGCCTGGCGATCAGTTCCGGGCTGGTGGGGCCGCCGTAGCCGCTCATGTTCTGCAGCAGCCACCACGGCTGGTGCGAGGGCGCCGGGAGCCAGTCGCGGGCCTCGGCGTCGGAGTAGCCGAAGCCGGTCAGCAGCCGGTGGTAGACGGCCTCGGTGCCCGGGGTGACCAGCACCTCGTTCACCCCGCGCAGCGCCAGTGCGTCGATCAGCCGCTCCCAGCGCGGCCAGTCGGCGTACGGGGCGGTGTAGCCGTCGTGGGTGTCGTTGAGGGCGAACCGATGCGGCAGTGAGGTCGCCCGCTCGACGGGGCCGTCCGGGGCGGGCAGCCGGGCGGGCAGCGCCACCTGGTCGCCGGCCCATGACAGATGGGTCCGGCAGGTGTACTTGAGGTACCAGTTGACGCCGGTCAGCGCCGCCGCTGGGGTGGTCCCGGCGACCGTGATGCGGCCCGTACGGCCCTCGATCCGGAAGCGGTCACCGGCGCCGTCCCGGGCGAGCGGCACCAGGGTGAACTGGTCGGCGTGGCCGGGCAGCAGCCGCCTCAGCGCGGCCCGTGCCGGTGCGGTGTCGTACCCGGGTGCTTCCTCCTGGCGCCGGGTGGGTGGCGCCCCGGCGGAGGCGGCAGCGGGGGCGGCGGCCCCGCCCAGCGCCGCCCCGGCGCCGATCGCTCCGGCGGTTCCCAGCAGTGCGCGTCGTGACGGTCGGCTCACGTGTGCCCCCAGTGCTCGGTGCTCACAACGGTCCCGTGCGCAGGGCACGCTAATGGCCGGCCCGCCGCGGTCCAAGTGGGCCCGCACCGCCGGCACCGCCGGGTGTCCCGGGGCGAGCGGGTGATCACGCCAGCGCGGGACGGTTCCCGGGCCCCACGGCCGGGACGCGCGGCCGGCCCCACCGCCGGGCCCACGGCCGGCCGCGCGTCCCGGACCGCGGCGACCAGTGTTCCGCGGACCCTCATCCGTTCGCTCCCTGGGCTTCACGCGCTCGGCCGTCGGCCCCGGGAACAGTCTGCCGTGTAGAGAAGGGCCAGGTCATGGGGCTACGTCCCCGGCCGGGGGTACCCGGCACCACCGTGGAGCGGCGCACCGTCCGCCCCGCACGGCCCCACCGGCCCCGCTGTCCCCACCGCCCGCCGACTCACCAGCCTCCCCCCTCCCCAAGGAGAGCTCTCATGAGCATGGCACCGGCCGCGTCCGCCGCCGTCCCCCGCACCGCTCCCGCCACCGCACCGGCGGCCGCCCCCGCCGAGCCCGGCTACACCGCGGAGATCGCCGACACCCGCGCACAGATCCGGGCCGCCCAGCGCCTGCGCCACCAGGTCTTCGCCGAGGAGATGGGCGCGACCCTGCACTCCCCGCTGGCCGGCCATGACATCGACGCCGTCGACGACCTCGCCGACCACCTCATCGTCAGCCACACCGCTACCGGCGACGTGGTCGGCACCTACCGGCTGCTGCCGCCCGGCCGCAGCCCGCGGCTGTACTCCGACGGTGAGTTCGACCTCGGCGCCCTGGCGGAGCTGCGCTCCTCCCTCATCGAGGCCGGCCGCTCCTGTGTGCACCCCGGCCACCGCAACGGCGCGGTCATGACCCAGATGTGGGCCGCCCTCGCCCGCTACACCCTGCTCTCCGGCCACCGCTACCTCGCCGGATGCGCCTCCGTCCCGCTCGCCGACGGCGGCACCGCCGCCGCCCACGCCTGGGAACTGGGCCGGACCCGCTACGCCGCCCCGCCCGAGCTCCAGGTCACCCCGCACCACCCCTGGCACACCACCCTCCCGGTCCCCGAGCGCCCCGCCCTCGCCCAGCTGCCGCCGCTGCTCCGCGGCTATCTGCGCATCGGCGCCGTCATCTGCGGCGCGCCCGCCCACGACCCCGAGTTCGACGTCGCCGACTTCTTCGTCGTCCTGGACATGGAGCGGCTGGGCGACCGCTACCGCCGCTACTTCCTGGGGGAACGGTGAACGGCCCCTGGGACGTCCACTCCGACTGCACCCCGGACTGCGCCGTACACGCCCTGCCGCGGGTACCGGCGACCCGGATCGCCCGGCGCGGCGCCGCGTTCGCCCGCACCGTGCGGCGGGCGCTGACGGACGGCGAGCGGATGGCCGAGCCGGGCCGGCTGCGGACCCACGCCCGCGCGCTGCTCGACGCGCTGGACATCCATGTCGAGGGCGCGGCCGCACTCACCGCCGGGGACGGCACCGGCACCCTCGTCGTCGTCAACCACATCTCCTGGCTCGACATCCTCGCCCTGCTCGCCGTCGAACCGGTCACCCTGCTCGCCAAGCGCGAGGTCGGCGGCTGGCCGGTCGTCGGCGGCCTGGCCCGCCGGGCCGGTACGCACTTCATCGACCGCACCCACCCCCGGCGGCTGCCGCACACCGTGCGGGAGGTGTCCGAACTCCTCGCCGCCGGACGGTCGGTGGCGGTCTTCCCGCAGGCCACCACCTGGTGCACCGCCGAGGCGGGCACCTTCCGCCGGGCCACCTTCCAGGCCGCCGTCGACGCGGGCGCGCCGGTGCGCCCGGTGACCCTGGACTACCGCCAGCAGGGCCGGCCCAGCACGGTCGCCGCGTTCTGCGGGGAGGACACCTTCGCGGGCTCGCTGCGCCGGGTGCTCGCCGCCCGTGCCCTGACCGTAGGTGTCACGGCGCATCCGGTGCTGTGGCCGCTCGACGCGGGCCTGGACCGCCGCGAGTTGGCGGCGATGGCGGCCCGTGCCGCGCTCGGCGGGCGCCCGGTGACGGCGGCGACGGGCGGCGGCACGGCCCGGCCGGCCGCGTCCCTCCGGCCCGCCGCTCCGGTGCCGCACGCCCCGCCGCGGGACACCCCGGCCCATGTTTGAGCAGCTGGACCAGCTCACCGTGTCCCTTCAGGGCATGCTCGGCTCGCCCTGGCTGTGGCTGGTCATCCTGCTGGTGTCCGGCCTGGACGCGCTGCTGCCGTTCATGCCGAGCGAGACCACCGTCGTCCTGGTCGCCGTGCTCATCGGCCCCGACCCGGCGCTGCTCGGCCTGCTGGCGGGTGTCGCGGCGGCCGGGGCGCTGGCGGGGGACTGTCTGGGCTACGCCGTGGGGCGGTACGCGGGCCCGCGCGCGAGCGCCCGGCTGCTGCGCGGTGAACGCGGCCGGGCCCGGCACCTGCGGGCCCGCGCCCGGGTCGAACGGCATGCCGCGCTGCTCCTCATCGCCGGCCGCTTCCTGCCCGGTGGCCGGGTGGTCGCCGCGCTGTCCACCGGGAGCCTCCGCTTCCCGCTGCGCCGCTTCGTGGCGCTGGACGCGGTCGGCGCGGGCCTCTGGGCGCTGTCCAGCGCGGCGCTCGGCGGGCTGGGCGGGGCGGCGCTCACCGACTCCCCGGCCAAGGGTGTGCTGCTGGTCTCCGGCATCGGGCTGGTGGCGGCCCTCTGCGTGGCCTGTTGGCACCGGTGGGGCGGACCGGCGGACCGGGAAGAGCCGCAGCGGTCCGGTCCCCGTACGGGCGCGGCACCCGGCCGGGCGGAGGAGCGGATCCCCGCCCGGCCGGGCCTGCGGCAGCGGCAGGAGGGCGTCTGACCCGGCCTCAGATGCTCGGCACGTACTTGTAGCCGACCCGCCGCACCGTCACGATCGACGACCGGTGTGCGGCGCCCAACTTGCGGCGCAGCCGGGCGACATGGACGTCGACGGTGCGGCCGTCGCCGACGTGCCCGTAGCCCCACACCGTGGTCACCAGCTGGTCGCGGGTGTGCACCCGGTGCGGATACGCGACCAGATGGGCCAGCAGCTCGAATTCGAGGTAGGTCAGGTCCAGCGTCCGGCCCTGGACCTGCGCGGTGCGCCGTTCGGGGTCGATCCGCACGATCGCGTCACCGGTCGGCGCGGGTGCCGGGGGCGCCTCGGGCACGGCGGGCGGCGCGGCGGTGGCGGCGGCCTGGTCGGCCGGTACGAGGACGAGATAGCCGACCATCGGCGGCCGGCCGGGCAGCGCGGGCAGGCTGTGCTGGGGCGCCGGCAGCCAGGTCGCGCCGGAGTTCAGCAGCTCGGCGACCGATACGGCGCTCGGGTGCGGAGCCCCGGGCGGGGCGGTGGCGGGCAACGGATGGGCCTCGTCGGGTGTCACGGCGCGCAGCCGGTGACGGTGGGCGGGCGCCGCCGAGGCGGCGGGAAGCGGGGCGGTCGCGGAACCGGCGGTCAGGGTACGGACGTTCGTCATCAGGATCAGCTCTTTCGCGCAGCGGGGCGTCGGGGACGTCATGCGCGCGGGCAGGGCAGCGGACGCCGGTCAGCGGCGTCGGAGAGGGGTGTGCGGGCCCGCGCTCAGTGCGCGCGGCAACACAGACGGTCGAAGGCGTGCGCCTGCCGGGACGGCCAGAAAGGCTCCAGGTCGCTGCGACCTGTCGCGGTGTCGGTGAGGCTGGCCATGGCCCTATTGAACCAGACGGTCGGTGATCTGTCCCCGGCGCGCGGCGCCCGGTGACGGGATTCCGCCGCGCCGGACCCGCCCGGACACCGGGACCGGCGACGCCCCTGGCCCGACTCGGCTTGCCCGCAACGGAGTTGGCGACCGCGCGACGGGGGAGGTCATGGCCGGAATCCGCCGCGCGGCGCCCCTGCTTCCTATGCCTGCTTCGTCCCCGCTCCGCCGCCGCCCGTCGCTCGTCGCATCCCCGCGCCCATCGCCACCCCGAGCGCCAGGGCCGCCAGATGCCCGGCGTCGGTGAACGTGCGCCCCCGGCGCAGCACGGGCGCGGTCGCCAGCGCCAGCAGCCCGCCGGTGGCCGCCGCCCGGAGGCCACGGTGCGGGACGGTGGCGGCGAGGGCGCCCACCGTGGCGTTGAAGCCGTAGCTGGCCCCGACGTCGACGGCCTGTGCGGTGGCGTCCGGCACCGCGTCCCCCGCGGGCCCGTGGGTGGGACGGCCGTGCCCTCGCGCCCGCAGGCCCGCGTAGACCAGCAGGCTGGCCCCGATGTGACCGGCCATGAACACCCCCGCCGCGCGCCCGGTGCCCCAGCGCGCCTCGGCCGTACCGAGGGCGGCGAGCAGCGCCGCGCCGTACGGCAGCGGCAGCGGATGTTCGACGAACGCCGCGCTGGTGACCAGCGTCCGCCACCGTCCGGCCCGCAGGTTGGCGACATTGGTGGAGTGCGCGCGCAGCAGCTCCGTGCGCCGCCGGGCGGGCAGCCGCGCGGTGGCGTACGCACCGAGCTGTACGCCGCCGACATACAGCGGCGTGGCCCAGGGCACGGCGGTGCGGCGGAGGCGGGTCAGGATCTCTGGCCGGCTGCGGCCCGGCCGGCCCGGCCCGGTCCCGGCGTTGATCGTCAGCATGCCCTCAGCCTGCCAGCAGCCACTGACGAACGGCCCGGACCTGCCGCGTCCGGCGGCAACGGGACCACCCCGCCCCGGACATGCGAAGGGGCCGGACCTGTCCGGTCCGGCCCCGCACACGCGCTCCTCCGGAGGCGTCAGACCTGCATCCGCCGCGCCAGCTCGGTGCAGCAGGTGTCCACCATCAGCCGGGTGACCACATACGGGTCGACGTTGGCGTTCGGCCGCCGGTCCTCGATGTAGCCCTTCTTCTCGACCTCGACCTGCCAGGGGATGCGCACCGAGGCACCACGGTCCGAAGCGCCGTAGGAGTACGCGTCCCACGGGGCGGTCTCGTGCGCGCCCGTCAGCCGCTCCTCGATGCCGGTGCCGTACTGGCGGACGTGCTCCAGCGGCTTGTCGCCCTGGCCGAGCGCCTCACAGGCGGTGATGATCGCGTCGTAGCCCTCGCGCATCGCCCGGGTGGAGAAGTTGGTGTGCGCGCCCGCGCCGTTCCAGTCGCCCTTGGCCGGCTTGGCCTCCAGCGAGGCGGTCACGCCGTAGTCCTCCGCGACGCGGTGCAGCAGCCAGCGCGCCACCCACATGTGGTCCGAGACCTCCAGCGCGGGCAGCGCGCCCACCTGGAACTCCCACTGGCCGGGCATGACCTCGGCGTTGATGCCGGACAGGCCCAGCCCCGCCGCCAGGCACAGGTCGAGGTGCTTCTCGACGATCTCCCGGCCGAAGATCGCGTCCGCGCCCACCCCGCAGTAGTAGTCGGCCTGCGGGGCCGGGTAGCCGCCGCCCTCGGGGAAGCCGAGCGGGCGGTCGCCCTTGAGGAAGGTGTACTCCTGCTCGATGCCGAAGATGGCTTCCTGGTCCGCGAACTTCTCCGCGACCGGGCGCAGCAGCGCACGGGTGTTGGAGGGGTGCGGGGTGAGGTCGGTGTGCAGCACCTCGCACAGCACCAGCAGGTGGTCGCCGCCGCGGATCGGGTCCGGGCAGCTGAACACCGGCTCCAGTACGAGGTCCGACGCGTGGCCCTCGGCCTGGTTGGTGCTGGACCCGTCGAAGCCCCACCGCGGCAGCTTGCTGCTGTCGGTCAGGATCTTGGTCTTGGAGCGGAGCTGGGCGGTCGGCTGGGTGCCGTCGATCCAGATGTACTCGGCCTTGATGGTCACGGGGTCCTCTTCACGGTCGGTGCGGGTACGGTGCGGGCGTACCGGAGCACTCTCGCAACGCGCCATTTCTCGTCCGTTGCTCGTTTGTGAACCGCAGGTTACCTAGCCGGACATCCAGGCTTTTCCAAGGTTTTCTTCGCTGGCAGCCTGGGATTGCTGCCTTGCTGTGCCTGTCTTCTTGCTATTCCGATGTGACGGAGACCTCAGGCGGACGCCGCTTCAGCAGCCCTTCACACCCCGCACCGGGCCCGACGCCACCGGACCCGCACCGGGCCCCGCCGTACCGGCCCCGCGCCCCACGGCGCGGCCCGCGAAATCGGCGTCCCGCCCCGCACCCCGCGAGACACTGGCCCCATGACCACCCTGCGCATCGGACTCCTCGGCACCGGCCCCTGGGCGCGGCGGGTCCACGCCCCCGCCCTGGCCGCGCACCCCGGCGTCGAGCTCACCGGCATCTGGGGGCGCCGGCCGGAGGCCGCCGCGGCGCTGGCCCAGGTCCACCACACCCGCCCCTACGACGCGCCCGACGAGCTGTTCGCGGCCTGCGACGCGGTCGCGATCGCGCTGCCGCCGTCCGTCCAGGCGCCGCTGGCGGTCCGCGCCGCCGAGGCCGGCCGCCACCTCCTCCTGGACAAGCCGGTCGCCACCTCCGTGCCCGAGGCCCGCGCCCTCGCTGCGGCCGCCGACCACGCGGGGGTCGCCTCGGTGGTCTTCTTCACCGCGCGCTTCGGGGAGCAGGAGGGGGAGTGGATCGCCGCCCAGGCCGCGGCCGGCGGCTGGTTCACCGCGCACGCCGACTGGCTCGGCTCGGTCTTCGCCGAGGACAGCTCCAGCCCGTACGCCGCCTCGCCCTGGCGCCGTACGAAGGGCGGGCTGTGGGACGTCGGCCCGCATGCGCTGTCGGTGCTGCTGCCGGTCCTGGGGGACGCGGAGGCGGTCACCGCCACCCGGGGGCCGGCCGACACGGTGCTGCTGACGATGCGGCACAGCAGCGGGGCGGCCAGTACGGCGACGGTCGGCCTGGCCGCCCCCGCCGCGGCCGCCGGCGTCGAGATCACCCTCCGCGGCACCGCCGGTATCACCACCCTGCCGCGTCGCCTGGACGGCCCGGAACCGGCCTACCACCGCGCCGTGGACGCCCTGCTCGCCGCCGCCGCGACCGGTCTGCCGAACGCCTGCGATGTCCACTTCGGCCTCCGGGTCACCGAAATCCTGGCGGCAGCCGAGGAGACGCTGAGCCCGCTGATGCCTCTGGAGGCATGACCACATGGCGAAATTGGTCGTGGAGGGCATCAGCGGCGGTCCGTAGCGTCAGGGCCGTCGCTGTCCGTACCGGCCCAGGGAGCCCCCGCCATGACGCCCGCCACCGGCTTCACCAGCTATACCGATGTGCTGCTCGCCGCCCTCGCCCGTGACCGGTCCCGGCCCGCCCTGGTGACGGACGACGGGGACGAGGTCACCGCAGGCGCCCTGTACGACACCGTGCACCGCATGGCGGCCGTGCTCGCCGGCCGCGGCATCGGCCACGGGCACACCGTCAGCCTCCTCAGCGGCAACCGCCCCGAGGTACTCGCCGCCCGTTACGCCGCCAACCTCCTCGGCGCCCGCGTCGTCTTCCTCTACGACGGGATGGCCGCCGAGACCCTGGCCCGGATCGCCGAGAGCGCGGCGACCGCCCTGCTCCTGGTCGACCCGGCCCTGTACGGCACCGCACGGGAGTTGCTCCACCACACCCGCGGCCCGGCGCCCGACCTGCTGACCCTGGGCCCGGCGCCCGCGGTCGCCGACCCGGTCCCCGACCTGCTGGCCGCTTGCGCCGCCCTGCCCGCCACACCCGAGGTGCCGGGCGGCGCCGTCCGGCCCGAGGACGACTGGTGCATCCGGCACACCGGCGGCACGACCGGCATTCCCAAGGGCGTACGGATGCCGCACGCCCCGTACGCCGGGATGCTCCGGCACCACCGCATGGAAGGCGCCGGCGACCCGCCCCGCTTCCTCGCCTGCACCCCGCTCGCCCATCTCGCGGGCGTCCTCACCGATGCCACCCTCGCGGCCGGCGGCAGCGTCGTCCTTCATCGCGGTTTCGACCCGACGGCCGTCCTCGCCGCCGTCGCCCGCGACCGCATCACCCACCTCTGGCTGCTGCCCCCGCTCCTCTACCGCCTCCTCGACGACCCCGCGCTCCCCACCACCGACCTCAGCTCCCTCACCCGCATCACCTATGGCGGCTGCGCGGCCTCGGCCTCCCGGCTGGCGCGGGCCGCCGAGGTCTTCGGGCCGGTGCTGTACGGGGTGTACGGCATGTCCGAGGCGATGACGATCACCGAGGCCCGTCCGGAGGACCATCGCACCACCGGGCCCGGCGGCCGGATCACCGCCGGCCGCGCGCTGCCCGGCGTCACGCTCGCCATCCGCGACGCGGACGGGCGGGAGCTGCCGGCGGGGGAGCGGGGTGAGGTCCACGTACGCTCCGCCGGGGTGATGACCGGCTACTGGAAGCAGCCGGAGCTGACCGCGCAGGTGCTGCCCGGCGACGGCTGGCTGCGCACCGGCGACGTCGGCATCCTGGACGACGACGGCCGGCTCTACCTCGTCGACCGGGTCAAGGACCTGATCATCGTCGTCGGCGGCCATGTCCACCCGGCGGAGGTCGAGGATCTGCTGCACACCCACCCGGCGGTCGCCCACTGCGCCGTCTACGGGGTGCGCGGGCCGGACGAGACCGAGGAGGTGCATGCCGCGGTCGTCCCGGCTCCGGGCCACCGTGTGGACCCCGCCGCCCTGCGGGCCTTCGTCACCGCACACCAGGGGCCCCTGTACGCCCCGGCCGCGGTCCATCCCGTCGACGCCATCCCCCTCACGCCGGTCGGCAAGCCGGACAAAACGCGGCTGCGTGCCCTGGCCGCCACGGCCTGATCCGGGGCCGTCCGCAGGGCCGCCCACAGGGCCGTCCGGAGAGCCGGCCGGAGGCCGCCCGGGAGCCTCGCCTCTCGCCGCCAAATCCCCTCTGGCCAGGGGCTTTTGTCAGTGGTGGCCAGTAGAATGGGAACCAGTCAGTGAGGGTTTTTCCCACGCACCAGGAGGTCGCCGATGGCCGCTGCCACACTCATGACGAAGCCTCTCCCGGCCCACCCACTGCCCAAGAAGCCACTGCCCGCCGGATGGCCGCGCGAGCGGTATGAATCGCACAACCGCCGCCTGAAGGCCATGCGGCTGGCCATCGCCCTGCTCGACACCGGCGTCTACCGCCCCGAGCAGGCCCACAACCGCAAGATCCGCAGCACCGCGGCCGAGATAGGGGTGCACGCCCCGTCCGACACGACCTGCCGTCTGGTGCGCGCCCTGATCTACGACAACTGCTGACGGCTCCCGGCGCATCAACAGGGCGGGGGGGGGGGGGGGGGGGCCCGGGGGGGGGGGGCCCCCCCCCCCCCGTGTGGGGGGCCCCCAGGGTGGGCTGCTGCCCCCCAGCCCGTCCCCCGGGCCCCCTGAGGTGCCCAGATCTTCCCTTC